>CAYXMO010000008.1:0-30659 GCA_964465935.1 uncultured Rhizobium sp. | reverse complement strand
TCATCGCCGTGCTGGCGGTGCAGATGCTGTGCTACGCGGTGCTGTCGCGGCGGATAGGCCTCGGACGCGCGGCGAGCGTGGCGGGCATCGTGTTCTTCGCCGCGGGCGCGGCGTTCATGGCCGCCTCGCTGCTGCTCGACGGGTTGGTGACGCCGGCGGTCGCGGCACGCTACGTCGCCAAGCCGGACAAAATCGAGAGCGCGCGCGTGCTGTTCGTGTTCATGGGCGCGACGGTTGGGTTCCTGATGCCGATCGGCCTCGCGTTCCAATCCGCCGCCATCGCGGCCTGGGGCTGGGCCCTGACGGCGAGCGGACGGCGCGCGGCGGGCCTGTTCGGCGTCGCGCTGGGCGGCGTGATGCTGGCGGCGCTGGCGGCTGGCTTCGCGGCCGGCAACCCGCTGGCGCTGATGGGCGCGATTGTCGGGACATCGGCGTGGGCCGTGGTGGCGGGGACGCAGCTGATGCGGCCAAAATACTGATCATACTGGACGCGGACAAACTCGGCATCAAAGCGTTTTTAATTTTTCGTAAATGGCATCCGTTCGAATTTCGCCCAATATCGGCTTTCTCTGACCGTTAAAATTGGACTCAGATGCGCGCACCTCTCCAAGCGCCGCGTGGGGAAACATCTGCGCGATTTTCATCCCAGGGGTAATCGACAGCGGCACTTCGCCGACATTGGCGATTTCCAAAGCGAGGCATCCAGAAAATCCCGGATGGATTCCCGCTGCGGTCTCGATGACGAGACCGCGGCGACCCAACGACGATTTGCCGGTAACGTACGCGCCAATGGACGGCGGAAGCGTCAGCCATTCAAGAGTGATGCCAAGAACAAATCGGCCCGGATGAACCACAAATTTCTCACCAAACGGGCGAAAGTATAGTTTCGAATACTGGTCAGACCCGTCTTGCCTATCCATGATATCGATACCGCCAATGCGAGCCTGCCGAAGCGAGACAAACCAGCGTCCCAATCTCAGGTCGACAGCGGCCTCGCCATTTTTTTCAATCTGATCGATTTCGTTGTCCGGCAAGGGAACTATGGAAAGGCCATCCCCAAAACCCTGGCGCCCGGCTCGAAGCAGATTTGCTAGTTGAATACTTGTATACATTGGATTCAGCCATCGATCCGTCGGTAAAATTCAGAAACCTCTATCGTCTTAAATACAATCTCGTTAAGAGACCTAAGGTATTCAAATAAGTTCGCGCCGCGATTTCCAACAACACCCAAATGCACATCCCAAGCCGCCTCGATTATGTCGGGCAACCGATAGATTCCATCCCCAGGACGCCGCTTCTTGAATAATTCGGCCAAGGTCGAGACGCTGGTATTGTCTATCGACGGCATCAGCGAGGCGGGGAAAAGGCGTTCAACCTCGGCCAGAAGACGGGAAAATGCGTTCTCCGTTGCAGTGTCCGCCGCCAGCACCATATGGCGCCGCGCACCGACGAGGTCGCGCGGAAGAATATCGTCAAAGTCCTCGCCAAATTCTTCAGGCACCGGTGTGACGAAGCGCTTTGCTGCCTGCTTCATGTAGCGTACGCGCGCGACATTTCCGGGGTATTCGAAATTTCTGCGCTCTTGAGATTTGGGCGACGGAAAAATCAAGTATGCGAATGCCCTCAGATAGCTCGCGCCAAATATGCGCGTGCCGACAATGTCGCAAAATACCTCCTCGCATTGTTGCTTGGAAAAATACTGCGCACGCGCCACCTCCGGAACAGACAAGGCGAGCGTAAGCGCGGGCTGCGAGTGCTCGCGGATGCTATCGGCAAGCTTCCTGCCCACGACCTCGTCGAGATGATCCAAGAAATACGAAATCACGTCATGCTCGATCTTCGGACCTTCGGTTGAAAGCAGGTTTTCTCGCTTCCATTTCGCGTGGCCAAGTTCATGCCCCACTACGGGTACAACGAGAGCATTTCCGGATTCATGGGCAGGCAATCCGACAACAACCACGTTCTGCAATTTCGGAAATACGAAGGTGCGCGTGAATGGGCTATAATCCCATTCAGATGAGTATATTAGACGCACATCCGAACCTAATACGGCAGAACACATCGCTATCAGCGGGTCAAATACTTCGAACGCGTTCCGAACGTTGGACGAGCGCAAAATGAAGCCTAGAAGCGGGAGATACGTATCCAGGTCAATAATAAGGTCCGCGGCTCGGCTGCGAACGATGTCCGAGTTGCCGGTAAGGACCGATCGCTCGAGCCGCGCATAACCATCCTTGATATTGCCAGCAATTTCCGTAAGAATTTTTTTGGGATGATCGTGCGTGTGTTCGCCGCGCATTAAACTTTCGATCTGACGAAGCGCGAGGTTCGTTCTGAGCTGTGCGCAAGAAAGCGTGTCAGCCAGACTCATAAGCTAGAACAGCTCTTTGTGTTTCCAATGACTTATCCGACCATACGCCTCGCCAACCAAAAGCGTGTGAAGCGCGAGGGCAAATTTGAGCATCTCTTGAAGAGCGGTAGGATCTTTTCGCTTTTCATCGAAATCATCGAAATCCTGAACTACGCCCTTTATCCGCGCGAGGAAGTCGTCAACCGATTTGGCGTTGTCGGTTCTTCCCATGTCTCCATGCGACTGCTCCAAGGCGTCAAAATATAGGCGGGCCGTCAGAGCATCGGTCGGATGGTCTTTGCCGTCATCCAGCCACCCCTCAGTGGTCTGATGAAGCACTAGACGGAAATCGGAGATACGATCGATTTGAGGCTCGCCACTTTTGTTCATCATGATGCCGAGTTCCGTTGCCGCTTCGAGGGCGGCATTCGCCAATTCTGTTCTCGATGGCTTGGCTGAGGCTTTGATCGCCAACATATTGCTCTCGTATTTGCCGATACCCGCTTACCTTACGCCGAGTCTCATATTGGTAATATAGCATCGGTTGCGGTTGTTGGATTTCGACTCAACTGGGAATTTGGTTTCGGCCAGCCTAAGATTGAAAAGACGAATCGTTGTCTCAGATTTCGAGAATCACATCCTAAACACGCCGAACTTCGTTTCCGCTACCGGCGCGTTGAGGCAGGCGCTGAACGCCAGCGCCAGCACGCGGCGGGTGTCGCTGGGCGCGATGATGCCGTCGTCCCAGAGGCGCGCGGTTGCGTAGTACGGGTTGCCCTCCTCCTCGAAGCGGGCGCGGATCGGGGCCTTGAAGGCTTCGGCTTGCGCGGGCGTCCATTTGTCGGCGTCACGATTGACGGTGGCGAGGACGCTCGCGGCCTGCTCGCCGCCCATCACTGAAATGCGCGCATTGGGCCAGGAGAACAGGAAGCGCGGGCTGTAGGCGCGGCCGCACATGCCGTAATTGCCGGCGCCGTAGGAGCCGCCGACGATCAGCGTGATCTTGGGGACCTGGGCGCAGGCGACCGCGGTCACCATCTTGGCGCCGTCCTTGGCGATGCCGCCGGCTTCGTATTTCTGCCCGACCATGAAGCCGGAGATGTTCTGCAGGAACAGGAGCGGGATTTTGCGCTGGCAGCACAGCTCGATGAAATGCGCCGCTTTCAGCGCGCTCTCGCTGAACAGGATGCCGTTGTTGGCGACGATGCCGACCGGGATGCCTTCCAGATGCGCGAAGCCGGTGACGATGGTGGTGCCGTAGAGCTTCTTGAACTCGTCGAATTCGCTGCCGTCGACCAGCCGGGCGATGATCTCGCGCACGTCGTATTGCACCGCCAGCGACGGCGGCACGATGCCGACCAGCTCGGCGCCGTCGAAGGCGGGCGGTTTGGGCGCGCGCAGCGGGATGTTCGGCTGCTTGGCGGTGTTGAGGCCGGCGACGATGCGGCGGACGATGGCGAGCGCGTGGCTGTCGTCGTTGGCGTAGTGATCGGCGACGCCGGACCGGCGGGCATGGACTTCGGCGCCGCCGAGGTCTTCGGCCGTCACGATCTCGCCGGTCGCGGCCTTCACCAGCGGCGGGCCGGCGAGGAAGATGGTGCCCTGCCCTTTGACGATGATGGTCTCGTCGCTCATCGCCGGGACATAGGCGCCGCCGGCGGTGCAGGAGCCCATGACGCTGGCGATCTGCGGGATGCCGGCGGCGGACATGTTGGCCTGGTTGAAAAAGATGCGGCCGAAATGTTCGCGGTCGGGGAAGATCTCGGCCTGGTTGGGCAGGTTGGCGCCGCCGCTATCGACGAGATAGATGCAGGGCAGCCGGTTCTGCGCCGCGATCTCCTGCGCCCGCAGGTGCTTCTTCACCGTGATCGGGTAGTAGGTGCCGCCCTTGATCGTGGCGTCGTTGCAGACGATGACGCATTCGCGGCCCGAGACGCGGCCGATGCCGGTGATGATGCCGGCGCCATGGATGTCGCCGTCATACATGCCATAGGCGGCGAGCGGCGACAGTTCGAGGAACGGCGATCCGGGATCGACCAGGCGCTCGACCCGCTCGCGCGGCAGCAGCTTGCCGCGTTCGGTGTGGCGCTTGCGCGAGCGCTCGTCGCCGCCGAGCGCGGCGGCCGCCTGACGGGCGCGCAGTTCGCCGACCAGCACGTCCATCGCCGCGGCATTGGACTTGAAGGCGGGCGCGCCGGGCGCCTGGGTGGATTTGAGTTGCGGCATGGCGGTTCTGCAAAGATCGCGTCTTCTTTCGCACGATTTGGCGGCAGGCGGAAAGCCGGCGCAGCCACGCTTTGCACCGTCACGCTTCGGGCCTAGACTGACCGGCGAAGGCGTTCGGGGGAGCATTTCCATGACATTGGTCAAGACAGGGCTGACGGCGTTGGCCCTGAGCGGTGCGATCTGCGGCCTGGCGCTGGCCGCCGACATGCCGGCGCCGATGCCGCAACTTTCCGCCACCAAGTGGGGACCGGCGCCGCCTTTCCTGCCGCCGGGCGCCGAACTCGCGGTGATGGCGGGCGATCCGGCCAAGGCCGGTTTCGTGTCGCTGCGGCTGAAACTGCCGGCACACTATGTGATCCCGCCGCATTTTCATCCGACCGACGAGCATGTGACGGTGCTTTCGGGCACGCTGGCGCTCGGTATGGGCGACAAGGCGGACATGGCGAAAGCGACGAAACTGGGTCCGGGCGGCTATGCCGTGGCGGTCGCCGGTATGCATCATTTCGCGATGGCGGCGATGCCCACCGTGGTGCAGGTCGACATGGAGGGGCCGTTCCAGATCACCTATGTCAATACGGCCGACGATCCGACGAAGAAGCACTAGGCGGCGGCGCATTGTGCTTGTCGTGGACGATGTCCTTGGCGGCCTTGAGCAGGTCGGTCAGGTAGGCGACCTCGGCCTCCAGCCGGTATTCGCTGTGGCGCAGGACCCAGTATTTGCCGGGCCCGTATTTCCCGCGGGCGTCCGCCGACGCCTTGCGCCGCTCGGCGAGCATGGCGCGGACGGTTTCCAGCCGCTTGGCCAGAATCGCGGGCAGACCCTTTGCCGTCTTCCTGTCCATCCGGGTGAGCGCGAGATCGAAGGGGTCGGGCTTGAACCAGATCTCGCTCAGGCCTTCGCGGCGCAGATCGTCGAGGGCGCGGCGGCCTTGGTCGGTGATCTCGTAGAGCTGGCGCGTCGGGCGGTTGCCGGCGCGTTCCTGCGCCGTCTCGCGCAGCAAGCCTTCCGAGGCCAGCCGGTTGATCGCGCCGTAGATCGCGCCGACCGAGATGTCGGTCCATAGCGGCGCCTGCATGCGCTCGGCGAATTGACGGATCAGATGGCCATGCACCGGGCCGAACTCGGCGACGGCGGACAGCACGAACAGGCGGATGGACGACATATTGCTCTCGCGAGAGTAATCGTGTTAGAGTGATCTCGTGGGATTGAGATCGGGTGAACTATGCGGGTTTTCGTCACCGGCGCGAGCGGATTCATCGGCTCGGCTGTCGTCTCCGAGCTGATCGGCGCGGGCCACAGCGTCGTTGGCCTCGCCCGCTCCGACGCCAATGCCAGGGCCATCGAAGCCTTGGGGGCGCAGGTCCATTGGGGCACGCTCCAGGATCTCGACGCCTTGCGCGACGGCGCCGCCAAGGCCGACGGCGTGGCCCATCTCGCCTTCATCCACGACTTCTCGAAATTCGCCGAGAACGGCCAGATCGACAAAGCTGCCATCGCGGCGATGGGCGAGGCGCTGGCGGGGACAGGCAAGCCGCTGGTCGTGACCTCGGGCACCGGCTTCCTGGCGCCGGGGAGGCTGGCGACGGAAGAGGATGTCGCGCGGGCGGGCGACGGCGTTCCGCGCGTGTCGGAGGCGGCGGCGTTTGCGTTCGCCGCGCGCGGCGTTCGCGCCATGGCGGTCCGCCTGCCCCAGGTGCATGGCGCGCCGGGCAAAGCGGGGTTTGTCAGCTATCTGTGCGACGTCGCGCGCACGAAACGCGTGTCGGCCTATATCGGCGACGGCGCCGACCGCTGGCCGGCGGCGCACCGGCTGGATGTCGCCCGCCTCTACCGGCTGGCGCTGGAGAACGGCGTCGCGGGCAAGGCCTACCATGCGGTCGGCGACGAAGGGATTGCGGTTCGCGCCATCGCGGAGGTGATCGGCCGGCAGCTCGGCGTGCCGGTCGCCTCGATCCCGCTGGCGGACGCCGGCGCGCATTTCGGCTTCCTCGCGATGTTCGCCGGCGTCGACATGCCGGCCTCGAGCGCGCTGACGCAGCAATGGCTGGGGTGGAAGCCGCGGGAGATCGGGCTGATCGCGGATATCGGGCAGCCGGGGTATTTTGCGGCCTAGGCGGGTAAGCAACCGTCCGTCGAAGTTAGCGCGGTTTCCGTTGAGGTTGAACCTTTTGAGCGGCGCGTCGTTACGCTGCCGCTAACGACCCTTCGAGGCTCGCTTCGCTCGCACCTCAGGATGACGCGACTGCTTAAGTAGGCCCGTCACCCTGAGGTGCGAGCCCACAGGGCGAGCCTCGAAGGGCGATGGGCCGTCTACGCGGCTGTCCAGCCCCAGCGGAACATGCGCTAGGAACCGGCAAGGTCCGGGCGACCATACTGCCTTAACCTCTTTCGAGCTTGTTCGAGCACTTCTTCCTCGAACAACTCACGCCATGGCCCCCTCAAGACGGCCGCTTCAGCCGTTAGGTCGAGCCGCTCAAGTTCCAACAGAGTCAGAAAGCCATCGGGAATTTTGACCGACATGATGACTTGTCGGCAAGCTTCAACGGGTCCGTCGACAGCCATCATCGTTTTGAATTTCTTGGGCGGATATCCAATGCTCTCGCTTTCGGCACAGTCCCTCACGAGCACCTCACGCAGCTTTTGAGTCAAAGCCCTTTGGTTGGCATCGGTCATAGGCTTGCCTTCACACCAACTCCACCGCCACCGCGGTTGCTTCGCCGCCGCCGATGCAGAGCGCCGCGATACCCTTTTTCAGGCCGCGCTTTTGCAGCGCCGCCAGCAGCGTGACCAGGATGCGGGCGCCGCTGGCGCCGATCGGATGGCCCAGCGCGCAGGCGCCGCCGTTCACGTTCACCTTGTCGTGCGGCAGGCCAAGGTCGCGCATCGCGATCATCGCCACGACGGCGAAAGCTTCGTTGATCTCGTAGAGGTCGACATCGTCCTTGGACCAGCCGGCGGCTTTGAGCACCTTCTCGATGGCGCCGACCGGGGCGCGGGTGAACCATTTGGGCTCTTCGGCATTGGAGGCCTGCGCCACGATGCGGGCGACGGGCTTGAGGCCGCGCTTCTTCGCTTCGTCGGCGCTGGCGACGATCAGGGCCGCGGCGCCGTCGCTGATCGACGACGAGTTCGCCGCCGTCACCGTGCCGTCCTTGGCGAAGGCGGGCTTGAGGGTGGGGATCTTCGCCGGGTTCGCGGTCTTGGGCTGTTCGTCCAACGCAACCTCGGTCTCACCACCCTTGGTCGGGACCTTCACCGCGACGATCTCGCCGGCGAAGGCGCCCGAGTCCTGGGCGCGCTTGGCGCGGTTCAGCGACTCGGTGGCGTAGGCGTCCTGCTCGGCGCGGGTGAACTGATAATGCCGCGCCGCGTCTTCGGCATAGGTGCCCATCAGGCGGTGCTCATAGGCGTCTTCGAGACCGTCGAGGAACATCGAGTCCTTCACTTCGCCATGGCCGAGCCGCATGCCGCCGCGCGCCTTGGGCAAGAGGTACGGCGCATTCGACATGCTCTCCATGCCGCCGGCGAGCGCGATGGCGGCGCGGCCGGCGCCGATCTGGTCGGCGGCCATCATCACCGCCTTCATGCCCGAGCCGCACATCTTGTTGATCGTCGTGGCGGGGACGCCGAACGGCACCCCGGCATAGACCGCCGCCTGGCGCGCCGGGGCCTGGCCGAGGCCGTGCGGCAGGACGCAGCCCATCACCGTCTCGTCGATGTCGGCGGCGTCGATGCCGGCGCGCTTGACCGCCTCGCGCACCGCAGCGGCACCGAGTTCCGGCGCGGTACGGCCCGAAAGCTCGCCCTGGAAACCGCCCATCGGGGTGCGGGCGCCGGAGAGGATGACGACATCGGTCATGGTGAATTCCTATCTGATGAGTTGAACCGTCACACCGACCGCTACCTTATTCCAAGATCGGTCGGTGGTCAGCGCCGGAACATTCGCCTGCGCCGCGGTGGCAAGACAAGCGCGGTCGCCGAGCGACAGACCGGCGCCCTTGGTGGCGCCGATCATGAACCCAGCGCGTTCGGCGCAAGCCCGATCGAAGTCGACGATATCGAGAACGATGCTGGAGAGCTGGCGGCGGACGAAGCTTTCGCTCATGCCGCGCGCCGTCATGACGGCAATCGTCTCGGCATAGTTCACCGAAGAGATCGCGGCCTCTCCCGTCGTGACCGGGACGGACGCGGCGCCCGGCTCGCCGTTGAAATAGGCGAGCAGGGCCGAGGCATCAAGCACCACGCGACTCATGCGCCACCTCAGCCCTTCTCTCGGCGATCAAGTCGTCCGCCAGGCTGACACCTTCGGGAACGTATTTTCTGATCTCGGCATGGATTTTCCGCGTCGTCGCCTCCGGCGTGACGAGCTTGATCTCGTCCTCGTCGAAACGCACGAGAAGCGACTGTCCCGGGCCGGTGCCGGCGGCGGCGAGAATGTGCGGCGGCACCACGACCTCGCCGTTGCGTCCGATCACGATGCGAACCGCGAACTGCGCCGGTTTCGAAGGCTCGCCGATGCCTTCGGCCTTCCCGGTTCGCGCCGCTTCGACCAGCACGTTGCGGACATGTTGGTATCGGATGTCCAGGAAGTCGGCGATCTCCGCCCGCGAAAACCCGGAGGCGCCCAATTTGCGGATTTTCGCCGACTTCGTCGGCAATCCCGCGACCATTGCCGCCATGCGCTCGGTCTTCGATGCCAATTTCGTTGCAACCAAAAGCGCCTCCAATTTTGTTCACACTAACAATCTGAACAATAATGATTGATAGTATTAGTTTCAAGCTGATCACAATCAATTTCGTTGTTTGTGAGCGGGCTCAGCCGGCAACGCCGCTATCGCCTTGAATTTCCTTGGTTAAGGGCTCTCGGTGAACACGGTTTTATGACGATGACCAGCGCTTAACCCTGAGTTATCATCCCATTACGAGTCCGGCCAACAAGCCGGTGGGAGCGGGGATGATGGGCAAGATCGCGATACCCGCGATTGTCGGAGTCGTGGCCGTCGCCGTGCTGGCGGGCGGCTATTACGGCGCGCTGCACTATCACCTGCCGCTCGATCCGGTCACGGCGATGATCGGCGCGGCGATCCTGATGTTCGGCGCCGCCATCGCGGTCTTCACCCTGGTGGCGATGAACCGCGCGGGCAACGCACCGGCCTATCAGCGCCTCCGGCTAAGCGAGATGCCGGCCAAGCGCTCGATCTCGTTCTTCCACGACGCGGAGAAGCTGCAATTCGTAGCGCGTCCGGAAGCCTCGGTCGGCGAGATCCTGGTCAAGCATGGCGACATGTCGAAGAACACGCCCGGAGCGCTGGACAAGAAGATCGTCCTGACGATCAAGGCGTCGAAGCGGGCGATCTTCAATCCGCGCATCCTGCGCCAGCTGTTCGCGGCGCTGGCGCCGCAGCTCGAACACGTCATCCTGATGAGCGACGGCGACGCCTTCGTCGGCTACATCCCGGGCCCGCGCGCCTTGAAGGAGTTCACCGGCGACAACGCCGAGAGCAAGATCGGCGCCTGCATCATCGACGTCCTGAAGGAGCCGACCAAGGAAAGCTCGGTGAAGGCGCTGCGCGGCCTGGGTGGGATCACGAGCAGCGAGACGGTCGACGAGACCGACTTCGTGCGCCAGGCGACGGCGAAGATGTATCTGGACGAGAACTGCCAGGGCTTCCTGATCCACCGGCATCTGAAGCCGGTCGGCATGATCACCAAGGTCGAGCTGTTCGCGCTGGCGTCCAGCGAAGCGTTCATCGCGGGGATTTAGGGGTGACTAGTTTCAAGCACTCCCCAATCGTCATGGCCGGCCTTGTGCCGGCCATCCAGGATCACCTTGCAGCAAGGTGATCCTGGGTCCCCGGGACAAGCCCGGGGATGACGGTTGAGGGTGGGTCAATACAATCCCAAACAGCCCTAATTCCCGCTCTCCTCGAACAGCTCGCGGCCGATCAGCCAGCGGCGGATTTCGCTGGTGCCGGCGCCGATCTCGTAGAGCTTGGCGTCGCGCAACAGGCGCCCCGTGGGATAGTCGTTGATGTAGCCGTTGCCGCCCAGGCACTGGATCGCCTGCAGCGCCATCCAGGTGCCCTTCTCGGCGGCGTAGAGGATGGCGCCGGCGGCGTCCTTGCGCGTGGTCTGGCCGCGGTCGCAGGCGCGGGCGACGGCGTAGACATAGGAGCGCACAGCGCTGACCGCGACATACATGTCGGCGAGCTTGGCCTGCATGATCTGGAAATTGCCGATGCTCTCGCCGAACTGCTTGCGGTCGTGGACGTAAGGCACCACGACGTCCATGCAGGCCTGCATGATGCCGACGCTGCCGGCGGCGAGCACGGCGCGCTCGTAGTCGAGGCCGCTCATCAGCACGTTGACGCCCCTGCCCTCGCCGCCCAGGATGTTCTCCTCCGGCACTTCGCAGTCCTCGAACACCAGCTCGGCGGTGTCGCTGCCGCGCATGCCGAGCTTGTCGAGCTTCTGCGCCGTCGAGAACCCCTTGAACGATTTCTCGACCAGGAAGGCAGTGATGCCGCGCGGGCCGGCGCTTGCGTCGGACTTGGCATAGACCACCAGCGTGTCGGCATGCGGCGCGTTGGTGATCCACATCTTGGTGCCGTTGAGGACGAAGCGGCCGGCCTTCTTCTCGGCTTTGAGCTTCATCGAGACGACGTCGGAGCCGGCGCCGGTCTCGCTCATGGCGAGGGCGCCGACATGCTCGCCGCTGATCAGCTTGGGCAGGTAACGGCGCTTCTGCTCGCGTGTGCCGTTGCGGCGGATCTGGTTGACGCAGAGGTTCGAATGCGCGCCATAGGAGAGGCCGACGGCGGCGGAACCGCGGCTGACCTCCTCCATCGCCACGACGTGTTCGAGATAGCCGAGGCCCAGCCCGCCGAACTCCTCTTCCACCGTGATGCCGTGCAGGCCGAGCTCGCCCATCTGCGGCCACAGCTGGCGCGGAAAGGTATTGGTCTTGTCGATCTCCGCGGCGAGCGGCGCGATCTTGTCGGCGGCGAAGGTCCGCACCGTCTCGCGGATCATGTCGGCGGTGTCGCCGAGGCCGTGGTCGAGAGCGCGGTAGTCGTTGGCGATCATCGGAGCGTCCCTTTGCGGCGGCGGCGATGGCATTTGCCGCCGCCTGCCCTTATCATTGCCGCCGGTTCCTAGCTCAGGGCAGCGGCGATGTCAGGCGAAATCCACGGTCCGCCCGATCATCCCTCGCCCACCCTGGTGCCGCAGCGCAATTGCGACGGCTGCGCCGTGTGCTGCAAGCTGTTCGAGGTTCCCCAGGTCGAGAAAGAGGCCGGCGAATGGTGCCGCCATTGCGGCGACCATCTGCGCTGCGCCATCCATCCGGCGCGGCCGCAGGTGTGCCGCGACTTCTATTGCTTTTACCGCCGCGAGCCGGCCATCCCCGAACACTGGCGGCCGAGCCTGTCGCATATGGTGATCGTGATGGATATGAGCGGGATGCGGACCATCGTGCATGTCGATCCCGACTATCGCGATATCTGGCGCAGCGAGCCCTATTACGGCAACCTCAAGACCTGGGCGCACAACCATATCCGCACGGCGCAGCAGCTCTTCGTCAGCGTCGACAACGCCTATACCGCGATCCTGCCCGACCGCGACGAGGATTTGGGGCCGGTCAAGGGCAAGGTGATCCGCTCCAGCTACATCCACACGCCGAACGGGCCGACCTACCGGCTCGAAGTCTGCGAGCCGGACGATCCCAGGGTGCAGCCCGGCTATATCGAGCCGCCGGCGGCATGAGCGAGCCCGCCCTTGTCGCCGGACGCGAATGCGGCACCTGCACGATGTGCTGCAAGCTGTTCGAGATCCGCGCCCTGGCCAAGCCGGCGGGCACGTGGTGTTCGCACTGCAAGACCGGCACCGGCTGCGGCGTCTACGAGACGCGGCCGCAGGAGTGCCGCGACTTCTTCTGCCACTACCGCATCGACCGCGACGTGCCCGAGCACTGGAAGCCGAGCCGCTCGCACATGGTGCTGCTGTCCGACGCCGCCGGCGTGCGCATCGTGGTGCACGTCGATCCCAAGCGGCCGCTGGCGTGGCGCGAGGGGCAATACTACCGCGACCTGAAGAGCTGGGCGGCAAACCGGCTGACCGCCGGCAAACAGGTCCATGTCCGCATCGGGGCGCGCACCATCGTCGTGCTGCCGGACCAAGACGTCGATCTGGGCGAGGTCGGCGACGACCGCGCGATCCTGACGACATCGAGCTGGACGCCGGCGGGGCCCAAGCTGGCGTTCGAAGTCGTGCCGCGCGACGACCCGCGGGTGCAGCCGCCGCGGCCCGCGAACGTGTTCCGGCGCTAATCCTCCGATTGGACTTGGGCCGCCGCGCCGGGTCATGATCGCGTCATGGCAGATTCACCACCGCTGGTCCGCGACTGCGACGGCTGCACGATGTGCTGCAAGGTCATGCGCGTGCCCGAGCTGCCCAAGGAGATCAACGTCTGGTGTCCGCATTGCGTGCGCGCCGAGGGCTGCGGCATCTATGAGACGCGGCCGGGGTCGTGCCGCGAATTCTACTGCATGTACCTGACCAACGAGACGCTGACGCCGGCGTGGCGGCCGTCGGAATGCAAATTCGTGATGCGCTTCGAGCCGGGCGGCGGCGGGCGGCTCTCGATCCATGTCGACAGCCAGCGCCCCGATGCCTGGCGGCGCGAGCCCTATCTGTCGACGTTTCACGAGTGGTCGCGCCAAGGCATCGAGAACCGCAGCCAGGTCGTCGTCTTCGTCGGCCGCCATGTCTATGTCATCGTCCCCGACCGGGTCGTCGATCTGGGGATCGTGGCGCCCGACGAGCTGATCCTGACGCAGATGACCCGGACGGCGCAGGGCGTGCGCCTCGATCCCTTCAAGGCGCACAAGGACGATCCGCGCGTCAAAGGCCTGAACTTGCCCGCGCCGGCCGGCACGATGCGGGGCTGAGACCTGTCGCGCCCGACGAACTGATCCTCACGCGGATGACCCGCACGCCGCAGGGCATCGTGCTGGAACCGTTCAAGGCGGCCAAGGACGATCCGCGGGCAAAAGGGCTTGGGCGCGGCGTCCCCCCGGCCTGAGGGGGACCGGCGGCGATGACAAATGTCTGAATTGACCTTAATCTTGGCCCCTACAACCAGGGGGATGCCATGACCGAGACCTTGAATATCGGCACAGGGGCGACGGCGGCGGCGGCCAAACCGGCGAAGAAATCGCTGCTGGGGCGGTTCGCGGCGCAATATGCCGATATCAAGACCCCGTTCGAGGTCCATCTGCCCGACGGCAGCAGCCAGCGCTTCGGCCAGGGGGCGCCGACCTTCCAGGTCTCGGTGCGTACCCACAATGGGGTGAAGGCCTTGTCGAGCCTGGACGAAGGCAAGATCGCCGACGCCTATCTGAACGGCGACATCGACCTCGACGGCGACATGCTCAAGCCGTTCGAGCTGCGCGGCGCGATGAAGGATTTCCATCTCGTCACCGAGGCGTGGCGCTATCTCCAGCCGCTGATGTTCGGCCAGGTGCACACCAACAAGCAGGCGATCTCCTCGCATTACGACATCGACTCGTCGTTCTTCCTGGCGTTCCTCGATCCGGTGACGCCCTGCTACACCCAAGGCGTCTATGAGAGCCCCGACGAGGGCCTCGACGCCGCGACGCTGCGCAAGTTCGACTATTGCTTCGAGAAGCTGAAGCTGAAGGCCGGCGACCATATCCTGGAAATCGGGCCGGGCTGGGGCGCGTGGTTCGAATATGCCGCCAAGCGTGGCGTCAAATGCACCGGCATCTCGATCTCCAAGGAGTCGATCCGCTTCCTCACGCAGAAGGGCAAGACGCTGGGCCATGACTGGGAGCTGATCGAGAGCGATCTGTTCGACTACAATCCCGGGATCAAATACGACGCCGTCGTCATCATGGGCGTGATCGAGCACCTGCCCGACTATCACCGCGTGCTCAAGAAGTTCATGGGGCTGGTCAAGCCGGGCGGGCGCGTGTTCCTCGATGGCAGCGCCTGCACCAAGAAGTACGAGCTGTCGTCCTTCATGGTGAAGTACATCTATCCGGGCAACCACTCCTTCCTGGTGCTGGACGATTTCCTCAACAAGGTCGCCAAGACGCCGTTCCAATGCGAGGAGGTGTTCAACGACCGGATGAGCTATTTCTACACCTTCGTGCAATGGGCGAAGAATCTCGACGCGCACAAGGATATCCTGGTGGAGAAGTTCGGCGACTTCAATTTCCGCCGCTTCCGGCTTTATCTATGGGGCGCGTCCTATGAGTTCCTCAGCCGCAGCCTGGACTGCTACCGCCTGATCCTGCAGCTGCCGGAAGATGCGGTCATCGAGAAATAAAAGCAGAAGCTTTACAGCTATAAAGCATTTTGCTATACATGGCGGCGATGAAGGCCGTCTCGTACGCGCGCACTGCCATCAAGGCCCTCAAGGCTCTTTCGGCCAAGGATCGCAATGCGATCATGGACAAGATGGAGGCGTACGCCGCCGGACAGCCGCAAGACGTCGTCGCGCTGAAGGGTTCGGACTTTCTGCGACTACGCCATCGGGATTGGCGTGTTGTTTTTGAAGAAGGAGCCGAGACGATCACGGTGCTGGACGTAGCCCATCGCCGCGAAGTGTACCGCTAGAACTGGAGAACCGAGTGTCAAAGGTGCAGATCATCCGCAACGCGCAGAACGAGCCCGCATATGCTGTGCTGCCATGGGCCGAGTATGAGAGTCTAAAGAGCGGGCGCGGAGAGGACGCAGCTCTTATCGAGCGTGCCATCGCCGCTCGAAAGGACGAGACGTTTCCTGCTGCGATCGCGCGGCGCCTTGCGGCGGGTGAAGTGCCGCTCAGAGTATTTCGAGAGTGGCGTGGTCTCGCGCAAGGCCAGTTGGGTGCAGTGGCGGGCGTTGCCCCGCAATACATTTCGCAGATCGAGCGCGGTACACGCAACATGGGCGCGGAGACGGCGCGCAAGCTGGCCCCCTTGCTGGGTGTGTCGGCCAAGTCATTGCTAGACGATGAGCCGGAAGAGCTCAGGAAATTCGCCGTTGGACAGAGCTACCGCTCTAACAAGAACTCGTCGCGCACCGCCGAAGTCATGCAACTCGACGCGGAATCTAACGGCTGGAAGGCTTGGGTAGACCTACGGGAAAACGGCAAACTCATGCAGAGCGACTGGGTCAACTATGCGCAGTTCTCGGGGCATTGGACACTGATCTGATAAAGTGACGGACCAAGGTAGCGGCACGAATTCCTGGGGTTTCAGAGGGCGCCGCCGCGGTGACGGGGTTGCTGCGCAGCCTACAGATCGGCGGCGGTGGAAAAGCAGATGAGGCGAGATCTGTAATGCGCGCAGCAAGCCGAATTTTGGCCGGCGCGATCCTCCTGATGGCGGCCTGCCCAGCGCAGGCGGGGCCGTCTTTCGAGGACCGCGCCAAGCTCGTATTTGCCCAGACCCCCGGCTCCGAAAGCGTGTTCTCCACGACGCCCAGAACGTCGTCCTATGCGCATATCGCCAGCGGCATGACCTGCAACGAGGCGGAGACGCTTCTCAGGCTGAGCCGTTTCGTGCTCGATACCGCGCCGCAAGAAACGACGCCGCGCGCCGGCTGCTACTACGAGCAGCTCGACAACGACCGGGTGCGGTCGTTCATGACAATCTATGTGTCGAAGGCGGGGCTGACCCTCGAAGCCGCCGCAGCGCGGTCGCGCAAGGAGTTCGAAGCGTCGGTCGACGATCTGCGGCCGGACGACAACGGGATCACGCCCGAGACGCAGCTGCCGCCGATGCCCGCCGAGCTGCGCGGGCTGGTGCAAGGCCAGCCGGCCTTCGCCTGGGCGACTTATCATATCCCCGGCGCGAGCTACACGGCCAAGATCGCGTCCCTCAAGTTGACGATCTATCGCGGATGGCTGATCGAGGTGCGGACGGTGCTGCCGAGCTATCGCATCCCGACCGACGTGTATCCGGCGGAGTTGATCGCGGAGACTGGGGAAACCGCGTTCCGGCATGCCTTTGAGACGGTCCGCGCGCCAGCTGCGCCGTGATCCAAAAGCAATTTGGCGCGGCTCCCGCACATATCATTCCGAGAGAGTCACGATGGTGTCGGCACGGACAGACGTTATGGCCGCCGGCGTGACCGGTTCCGGCTCGGTGCTCGGTATCGTTCCGGTGATCGTCAAATCGACGGTGTCGAACGATATCACATAGCAAGCGTCGTCGCCGTCTTTTGCCGCGCATGGCTCGATGGATTTGATCTTCGACGGATCGTCCAGCGAAAGCACCCACTGGCGGCAGGTGTCCGCCCCATGCTGGTCACAAGGTCCGGGCATCAATCGACCCGCCTTTACCTCGTCCTCGGCCATGCGAAACATGTTGGCGGCGCGAACGGCGTCGGTGGCGCTCGGTGCCGCGAACCATGTCGCCGCTGCATCTGGCCGGTGTGCATCGCAAACGGTGGCAGGATAGCTGGTTCCCGGAACGAACCCTGGAACCGGCAATTGCCCAACGTGATAGGTTTGCTGCGCTTCGACGCCCACAGGCTGACGCTGATAGTCCAGCCAAGTCCCAACGGCGTCGAACCGACTCTCCAACTGGTATTGGAGCGTGATGCGATCCTCGCGGCAGACATAAGGATAGATCGTTTCATAGGGGGGCGTGATGAAGGTCATGCCTTGGACGTTGCGGCTGTTGTCCAGCGTGAACGTCCCCGCCGGTTTCAGAACGGAAAGCAGGTCACGCGTCGCCGTTCGATGGGCTGCGGCCGGCGACAGGGCCAGCATCTTTTTGGATTCGCTATCCTGCGCGCCAATAAGGCCCGAGACGATTCTTACATGCTCGGCTTGTGCAGCGAACGATGCGAAGATCCAAGCGCCGAACAGCGCAACCCCTGCAACGCGGCGGTTCCAGATAAACATCGGCTCCGCTACCTCCCTAAGGTCCGGATCGGGGGATTTGATGGTCCCTTACGCTTTCCCATCGTCGTGTTCTGCGCGCGTCTATCCGGCATGCCAAGAGCGCTCACGGGCTTGCGCTTCCGTTTTTCCCGCACCCCCTGCCTAAGCAGTTGAGGTCATTGCGCTATGCGGATTGACTGGTGCGGTCGAGAAGACTCGAACTTCCACGCCTTGCGGCGCTACCACCTCAAGGTAGTGCGTCTACCAATTCCGCCACGACCGCACGTCGATAAGGAAATCACCGGTAGGGGGCGGGGTTTAGCAATCCGGCCGAGGAAGGGCAAGCGGGCGGAAAACCGGCCTAAATCCCCGCGCCATCTTCGAGATGGATGCCGCATTCGTCCTTGTCCAGGCCAGACCAGCGGCCGGCACGGTAGTCTTCGCCGGCGGCGACGCGGCGGGTGCAGGGCATGCAGCCGATCGAGGGATAGCCGTCCTCGACCAGCGGGTGGCGCGGCAGGTTGTGCTTGTTCGTGTAAGCCTCGAGTTCGGCGAGGCTCCATTCGGCCAGCGGGTTGAAGCGGAAGCGGCGTTCGAAGAACTCGACCGGCAGCATTTCGGCGCGGGCGTTGGTCTGGAAGCGCTTGCGCCCGGTGATCTGCGCCGCGAAAGGTTCGAGCGCGCGCTTGAGCGGGATCACTTTGCGGAAATTGCAGCAGGCGTCGGTGTCCTTGGACCACAGAACGCCGTCGGGGTCGTTGCGGCCGCGCTCGGTCAGGCTGGGCGCGAGCGAGCGGATATCGCCGAGGCCGAGCTCGTCCTGCAGCCGGTCGCGGTAGCGCAGCGTCTCGCCGAACAGCTTGCCGGTGTTGAGGAAGAGGATCGGCGTATTCGGATCGATCTGCGCCACCATGTGCAGCAGCACCGCGGACTCGGCGCCGAAGGAGGAGACCACGGCGCTCTTGCCCTTGAACTCGCCGGTCAGCGCGAGTTCGAGGATGCCGTGGGCGTCGCGGCCCTTGGCGGCGTCCTGCAGCTGCGCCAGCTTGGAGACGATGAGCGGGTCGATGGCGCCCGAGCCTGCCCGGTCGAAGGCGCGCGGCGCGATATTGCGGGCGCGGTCGATGACGGTGACGGTGGCGCTCATTGCAGCCAGCCCTTCGCCGACACCAGGTCGCGGGTGCGGCGGGAGATCTCGTGGGGCGCCAGCCCGCTGGCGCGCCAGCCGGCGCGGGCGGCGCCGACCTCCTCCATGTGCAGCTTCCACTCGGGTCCGAAATGGCCTTCCAGCCATTCGCGCAGGCGCCGGGCCAGACCGGGCGCCTGGCCGCCTGTGGACGCGGTCAGCACCAGGTCGCCGCGGCGGACGATGGCGGGGACGTGGAAGTCGCAGAGCTCGGGGATGTCCTCGGCGTTGACCAGGACGCCGGCGGCGCGCGCCCTGGCCGCCAGCGCCGTGGCGGCGGTGCGCTCCAGGCCGGCGATGAACAGGATGCGGATCGGCGGAAGTGATTCCTGAGGGTCGACGCTTAAGGGCTTGATTCCGGCCTCGGCGAGCAACGCAGCGCGCCGGGCACGGCCTTCACCGCTGCCGGCAAGGCCGACGGGCGCAAATTCGTCGCTGAGCACGATGGGGAGCACGAAAGCCTCCGCCCCGGCCGTTCCTGAACCGGTTCCACAGCAGAGGTACGCATGGGCTGGCTAAAATGCAAGGATGAGGTGGGGAATAAAATAATTCACACGGATGCAGTGTGTAATTACTGATAGCCCCGCAGCAGATCGGTGATCGAGACCCCGATCTTGTCGCCATGGATGACGATTTCGCCTTTCGCCACCGGGCGGTCGTTGGCCAGGATGATCACCGGGTCGTCCTGTTTGGAGTCGAGCTCGATGACGGCGCCGCGGCCCATGCGCAGCAGCTGGTGCATGGCGATGGTCGAACTGCCGAGCACGACCGAGATTTCGACTTTGACGGCGGAGATATTCGAGGACATGAAGGGCCCTGATGGATGACGGGCGGCAGTTTCCGGCGGTTATGGTTGCGGACGGGTTAACGCGGCCGGCGGTCGAATGGCGGATTGCGCCGGGGCTGACGGCGTATCCCGAGGCCGTGGCATTCATGGAGGACCGCGCGGCGGCGATCGCGAGCGGACAGCGGCCGGAACTGGTGTGGCTGGTGGAGCATCCGCCGATCTACACCGCCGGCACCAGTGCCAAGGACACTGACCTGCTCGACGCGCGTTTCCCCGTGTTCAAGACGGGGCGCGGCGGACAGTTCACCTATCACGGGCCGGGACAGCGCGTCGGTTATGTCATGCTCGACCTGAAGCGGCGCGGCGCCGATGTGCGGGCGTTCGTGCACGATCTCGAAGAATGGCTGATCCGCACGCTCGCCGCGTTCGCCGTCAAGGGCGAGCGGCGCGAAGGCCGCGTCGGCATCTGGGTGGTGCGCGGCGCGCGCGAGGACAAGATCGCGGCGATCGGGGTCAGGGTGCGGCGCTGGGTGACGTTCCACGGCGTCAGCCTGAACGTCGATCCCGACCTGACGCATTTTAGCGGCATCGTGCCCTGCGGGGTGAGCGAACACGGCGTCACCAGCCTGCACGATCTGGGATTGCCGGTGACGATGGCGGATGTCGACGTCGCGATGCGGGCGGCGTTCGGCGAGGTGTTTGGCGGCTAAAGCAGCTTCCGCCAAGGTCGGACCGTCGGAGCAACGCATCATCCTTCGAGGCTCGCTGCGCTCGCACCTCAGGATGACGCTACTTTTACAGTAGGCCCGTCACCCTGAGGTGCGAGCCCGCAGGGCGAGCCTCGAAGGGCGATGGGCCGTTTACGCGATGGTCCAACGTGACCGGCACCCGTTCTAAGTCCTGCCGCCCGCAAGAGAGGTTAGCTGTTCCCTTCTTCCCTAAATTTTCGTACATGCGCTTTCGCGACCTGAAGGGGGAATCTCATGCCGCGCGTCTCCGCCGCTTTCTTTGCCGTTGCCGCTCTTCTGCTCTTGGGCGGGATGGCCCTGGGCCAGTACATGGGCGCCACCGAGAATTTTCAGCTCGCGCCCGTGCATGCTCACGTCAACCTGCTCGGCTGGGTGACGATGGCGCTGTTCGGCACGTTCTACGCGCTGACCCGCGGAACCTTGAACGACACGCTGGCCTGGACGAACTTCGCGCTTTCGACCGTCGGCATCCTGGCGATGATCCCGACGCTGACCATGCTGCTGGTCACCGGCGACAGCGCGTTCTGGGGGCCGATCACCGGCATTACCGGCGGCATCGCGATGCTGGGATTGCTGGTCTTCCTGATCTCGGTGTTCCGCGAGCTGTTCCGCAGGCGCCCGGCGGGCGGCTGAGGCGCGGCGCTACAGCGTCGGGCGGCGCTTGAAGCCTTTTTCGGCCGCCGGCTCGGCCTTGTGCATCTCGACGTCCTTGACCTGCGCGCCGGGCGCGCCGCGCATGACGAGGCCGATCAGCGTCTCGACCTGCTTGTTGGGGCCGCTGACCAGCGCCTCGACCGTGCCGTCGTTGCGGTTGCGGACCCAGCCGTCGATGCCGAGTCGCACCGCCTCGCCGACGACATAGTCGCGGTAGCCGATGCCCTGGACGCGGCCTTCGATTCGCAGGCGCAGATGGGTGAAGTCGTCGTCGCTCATGATGCCACTATGCGGGCGTTTTCGCGCCCGGCAAGTCCGCGAAATTTGGTTTCGCATCGAGCGGCGTTCGCACAACATTTTTCGCATCCGTCACGTTGACGTGTTGCGCAGGTTTCCGCTCTGGCGGAACGGCGGATTTTGCGACCTAGTTGGCTGGCGCAACATGCGCTCACGGGAGCTATGCGTTTTGTGCGCATTGCCCGATTAGACCGCCAACCTCCAGTTTACATTCACAGATTCAGCATTGGGGCCTTCGTGAAGTTAAGATTTCCGGCCGCCGCGGCGGTTGCAGCGTTGCTTATCGCGTCGAATGCCAGCGCGGCCGATGCGCCGCCGCCGGCTGACGGTATCCTGACCTACGATGCCGCGTTCTTCGCCGCGGCGCGCCCCAACACCGCCTACGATATGGTCAAGCGCGTGCCGGGCTTCACCTTCGATGCCGGCAACACGGCGCGCGGCTTCGCCGGCACCGCCGGCAACGTGCTGATCAACGGCCAGCGCCCAACCTCCAAATCCGACGCGCTGGACGCTATCCTGCAGCGTATCCCGGCGTCCGATGTCGACCATCTGGAGCTGATCCGCGGCGGCGCGCCCGGCATCGACATGCAGGGCCTGCCGGTGCTGGTGAACGTGGTGCGCAAGAGCGCCGACTCGACGCAGATCGTGGCGACGGTCGACGACATCTTTTTCGTGGACGCGCATCAGATCCCGAACGGCTCGCTGGAGTTCACGCGGCATTCGAACGGCACAACCTATGAGCTTTCCACCCAGGCGATCGCGAACTACGACGACTCCGTGGGCAAGGGCTATCACACGACCTATGACGGGCTCGGCAACCTCTTGACGCGGGACATCACCCACAGCCACGGCATGGGCATCGGCTGGAACGTGAAGGGCGCGATCACCACGCCCCTGTTCGGCGGCGAGTTCAAGATCAACGGCCTGGTCCAGAGCAATCCCTTCGTCGACAGCCTGAGCTACGCGCGGCCGGGGTTCTTCCAGCTGTTCCGCGACAACTCGCGCAGCAACCGGCAGGAGCTCGGCCTGCACTGGCAGGGCGATGTCGGGATTGGCGAGCTGGAGACGCTGGTGCTGCAGCAATTGCGGCGCTACCCGGCCCGCTCGACCGCCGACGACGGCACCACGTTCCAGGATTTCCGTTCGCTCTCCGACACCGGCGAGACGATCGCGCGGGCGACGCTGCGCGTGCAGGCGCTGCCGGAGCTGAACCTGGAAGCTGGCGCCGAGGGCGCGTTCAACTATCTGAGGGGGCAGACGTCTTTCGCGATCAACGGCGCCGCAATACCTCTGCCGGACGCCAACGCCTATGTCGATGAGGAACGCGGCGAGATCTTCGCGCAAGGTACCTGGAAGCCGTCGAGCCAGTGGATGCTGGAAGCCGGCGTCCGCGCGGAATATTCCAACATCAACGAGAGCAGCTCGGGCACACATAAGAGCCGCACCTTCTTCTATCCCAAGCCGCGCGCGGTGCTGACCTGGTCGCCGCTGCCCGATACCCAGGTGCGGGTGCGCTACGAGAAGATCGTGGGCCAGCTCGACTTCAACAACTTCATCGCCACCGCCAACCTGTCCTCGACCGGCGTGACCGCGGGCAATAACGATCTGCGCCCCGACCAGCGCCAGCAATTCGCGGTCACCGTCGAGCAGCATTTCTGGGGCAAGGGCGCGGCGGTGCTGACCTTCATGCACGAGGAGATCACCGACGCGGTCGACCTGGTGCCGGTGTCGGACGGCCATGGCGGCTTCTTCGACGCGCCGGGCAATATCGGCGACGGCACCAATGAGGAGCTGAAATTCAACCTGACGCTGCCGCTCGACGAGATCGGCATCCCCAACGGCCTGATCACGGCGACGCACACCTTCGACTGGAGCCAGGTGACCGATCCGGTGACGCACACGCCGCGCGTGATCTCGGGGCAGCGGCCCAACAACATCAACATCAAGTTCAGCCAGGATATCGACGCCTGGCAGTCGACCTATGGCGTGTACTACTACAATTGCTGGGACGAGGAGTATTACCGCCTGCAGCAGGTGCAGTTCCGCCATATCGCGGCGCCCTATGTCGGCGTGTTCTGGGACTACAAGCCCTCGCAAGACTGGAGCTTCCATGTCGAGGGCGACAATCTGTGGGGCTTCGTCTACACCGACAAGCGGTTCAACTACCTGGGGCCGCGCAACCTCTTCCCGGTCGACAATATCGACGCCAACGCAGCGCAGTCGCGGCCTTACGTCGAATTCACGATCCGGCACACGTTTTGATGATCGGGCGGCCGATCACGCCGCTTTGACTGGCGCCGCCGCTTGCGCACCGGCACAAGGACCGTGTTCTGGTAAGGGGTAACCTTTTGCGTGCAACACTGAGACTGGCGTCTTTCGCCGCTGGCCTGATGCTCGCCGCTTCGGCGCAGGCCGCCGATCCGGCGCCCTCGGGCGTGCTCACCTATGACCAGGCCTATTTCGCCGATTCGCGGCCCAACACGGCGATGGACATGATCGGCCGGTTGCCGGGCTTTGCCTTCGACAATGGCGAGACGGCGCGCGGCTTCGCCGGCACCGCCGGCAACGTGCTGATCGACGGCCAGCGCCCGACCTCGAAGACCGACGATCTGCGCTCGATCCTGAACCGCATTCCGGCCGCCGAAGTGGCGCGCATCGAGCTGATCCGCGGCGGCGCGCCAGGCATCGACATGCAGGGCCGCGCGGTGATGGCCAACGTCATCCGCAAGACCGAAGAATCGACGCACATCGTGGTCGACGTCTCGGACAACATCTTCATGGATGGCCATACCATCCCGAGCCTCAGCGTGGAATATACCGGCCATGCCGGCGACCGCATCTACGAGCTGTCGCTGCAGCGCTTCGGCGGCTATGACGACTCCGCGGGCCTGGGCCACCGCATCTTCTCCGACGCGGCCGGCACGGTTCTGCAGGTCGACCGCGAGGACAAGCAGGCGACGGGCTTCGGCGAAGGCCTGAACGGCGCGATCACGCTTCCCCTATGGGGCGGCACGTTCAAGACCAACCTGACGCTGCAGGATGCTCCGTTCCACACCGATCTCGCCTTCACCCATCCCGGCTATCGCTCGGACATCATCGTGCGCACCGGCAGCCAGAACGGCGAGTTCGGCGTGCACTGGAACGGGCCGATCGCGGGGCTGGACGTCGAGACCCTGGCGCTGGAGCGGCTGGGGCGTTCGACCTCGCTCAACGGCTTTGTCGATCCCTCTACCGACCAGAGATTCTTCTCGCGCAGCATCACCAGCGAGACCATCGCGCGCGGCACCGCGCGCTATCACGCGTCGCCGACGCTGACGCTCGAGGGCGGCGCCGAGGCTGCCTACAACTATCTCGACGGCACCAGCGCCTTGACGGTCAACGGCACGGCGATCCCGCTGCCCGGCGCCGATGCGAAGGTGGACGAGAAGCGCGGCGAAGTGTTCGCCCAGGGCACCTGGAAGATCGACCCGACGCTGACGCTGGAAGCCGGCGCGCGCTTCGAGTTCTCCACCATCAGCGAGACCGGCACCACGACCAAGAGCCGCTCGTTCTTCTATCCCAAGCCGCGCGCCCTGCTCTCGTGGTCGCCGGACGACAAGACCCAGTTCCGAGTCCGCTTCGAGCGCGTCGTCGGCCAGGTCGATTTCGGCAATTTCGTCGCCACCGCCGACCTCGGCGGCAGCGGCGTCAGCGCCGGCAACGCCGAAATCCGCCCCGACCAGCGCGACCAGTACGAGCTCTCCTACGAGCAGCATTTCTGGGACAAGGGCGCGGTCACCGTCAGCCTCCTGCACGAGGAGATCACCGACGTGGTCGACCTGCTCCCGGTCGACGACGGCATGGGCAACCTGTTCGACGCGCCGGGCAATATCGGCTACGGCACCAACAACCAGCTCGACATCGAGCTGACCTTGCCGCTCGACTGGCTCGGCATCGACAATGGCCTGCTCAAGACCACCAGCATCTGGCGCTCCAGCCGCGTGCACGATCCCTTGACGCACGCGATCCGCGTGATCACGGCGCAGCGCCCGCAGGACATGGAGTTCGCCTTCACCCAGGACATCGACAGCCTGAAATCGACCTGGGGCATCAACTATTTCAACGGCTGGCGCGAGCGCTATTACCGCCTGCAGGAGCTGCGCGACCGCAAGATCCCGCCGGGACTGGTGAGCGTGTTCTGGGAGTACAAGCCGACGCCGAGCTGGAGCCTGCATTTCGAGTTCGATAACGTCGATCCGTTCATCTACGACGACAAGCATTTCGACTACAACGTGTCGCGGGCGCAGCCGAACTTCGACCTGCTCGAACACCGCGTGATCCGTTCGCAGCCGCGGTTCTATTTCGAGATACGCAAGACGTTCGATTGAAAAATCCTCCCCCTGAAAGGAGGAGGCGGCCCGAAGGGGGCGGGGCGGCAAGACGTCCCCCTCCGCCTCGCTACGCTCGGCACCTCTCCCTTTCAGGGGGAGGATAGGTTTCTACACAAACTCCAGGATCACGTCGTCGAGCGCCAGGCTGTCGCCTTTGGCGGCGTTGATCTTCTTGACCGTGCCGTCGGCCTGGGCCGTGAGCACGTTCTCCATCTTCATCGCCTCGACCACCGCGAGCGCCTCGCCGGCCTTGACCTCCTGGCCTTCATGCACGTTGACCGAGACGACAAGCCCCGGCATCGGGCAGAGCAGCATCTTGGAGGTGTCGGGCGCGACCTTCTGGAGCATGTGCGCTGCCAGCATCGCCGCCTGCGGCGAGCGCACGATGGCGGTGACGGTGCGGCCGCCCTGCCCCAGACGATAGCCGCCCTGGATGCGGGCAAGCTGAATCGCGTGCTCGCCATCGGGGCCGGTGAGATACATGATCGGCTGGCCGGGATGCCATTCGGTCAGCGCCGAATAGGGTTTGCCGCCGATGTGCAGGTGGAGGTTGCCGGCGGCGAGATTGGCGCCGGTCACCGCGAAGGCCTGGCCGTCAATTGCGACGCTGAGGTCCTTGGGCACTTTGTGGGCGCCGTTCATGGTGCCGGAGATGCCGCTGGCGCGGAAGGCGCGCGCCAGCCGCGCCGCGACGGCGGCGGCAACGAAGCGGTGGCGCGCCGCGTCGTTGAGGGCGAGGCCATGGAAACCGTCGGGGAATTCCTCGGCGATGAAGGCGGTGGTGATCTTGCCGGAGCGGAAGCGGTCGTTGTGCATGATCGCGGTCAAGAACGCGATGTTGTGGTTGATGCCTTCGATGCGGAACTGATCGAGGGCGACGCCCATCGCATCGATGGCGCGCTCGCGGGTGCCGGCATGGGTGCAGAGCTTGGCGATCATCGGATCGTAGAACATCGAAATCTCGCCGCCTTCGTAGACGCCGGTGTCGTTGCGCACCGTGACGCCGCCATGGGCGCCTTCGGCCGGCGGGCGGTAGCGCACGAGACGCCCGGTCGAGGGCAGGAAGCCGCGATACGGGTCCTCGGCATAGATGCGCGCTTCGACCGCCCAGCCTTTGATGCCGACATCCGCCTGGGCGATGGGGAGCTTCTCGCCGGCGGCGGCGCGGATCATCAGCTCGACGAGATCGAGGCCGGTGATCAGCTCGGTGACCGGATGCTCGACCTGCAGGCGCGTGTTCATCTCCAGGAAGTAGAATTTGCGGTCCTTGTCGACGATGAATTCGACGGTGCCGGCGCTGTCATAGCCGACCGCCTTGGCCAGCATCACCGCCTGCTCGCCCATCGCATGCCGCGTTGCCGCATCGAGGAAGGGCGACGGCGCTTCTTCGATGACTTTCTGGTTGCGGCGCTGGATCGAGCATTCGCGCTCGTTCAAGTAGAGCACGTTGCCGTGCTTGTCGCCCATCACCTGGATTTCGATATGGCGCGGCTCGGTGACGAATTTCTCGATGAACAGGCGGTCGTCGCCGAAGCTGGCCTTGGCTTCGTGCTGGCTTGACTTGATCGCCTGCACCAGCTCGTCTTCCTTGTGGACGATGCGCAGGCCCTTGCCGCCGCCGCCGGCGGAGGCCTTGACCATCACCGGATAGCCGATCTCTAAAGCGATCTTGCGGGCGTGGGCGTCGTCGACGATCTCGCCGATGAAGCCGGGGACGGTGTTGACCTTGGCGGCCTGCGCCAGCTTCTTGGACTCGATCTTGTCGCCCATCGCGGCGATGGCTTTGTTGTTCGGGCCGATGAAGACGATGCCGGCCTTGGCCAGGGCCTCGGCGAAGGCCTCGCGCTCCGACAGGAAGCCGTAGCCGGGATGCACGGCCTCAGCACCGGTGTCGCGGCAGGCCTGCACGATGCGGTCGATGACGAGATAGGACTGTGCCGAGGGCGGCGGGCCGATATGAACCGCCTCGTCGGCCATCTCGACATGCAGGGCGTCGCGGTCGGCGTCGGAATAGACGGCGACGGTCTTGATGCCCATCTTGCGGGCGGTCTTGATGACGCGGCAGGCGATTTCGCCGCGATTGGCGATCAGGATCTTCTGGAACACTTAGGAGCAACCATCTTTGCGATTGACGGGAAAGTCTCGCGGCAGCGCCGTGCCGAACTGCTTGGCGAAGGCGAGGTCGGAATTGCAGAACAGGTCCTTGGAACGGAACGCCTCCACCAGGTTGAATTGGTCGGCGGTTCCGAAGCCTTCATCCATGTGGACGAGCTTATAGACCTCAAACAGCGTCACCGCCGCTTCGGGGATGCTCTCTTTCCACTCGCGCGTCGCGGTCATCAGCAGCGTCGCCGGCTTGCCGTCCAGGTTCGCATGCGCGAAGTAAACGCTGCGCACCTGGTCTTCGCCGGTATGCGGCGCATCGGCGACGGTATCGTCGAAGTCGCCTTTGGGCGGATCGCGATAGACGCCGACGACGTTCCACGCCGTGTCCGACTCGCCACCGGGCATGACCACCAAGAAGAGGTTGTAGCTATGCGCGTTGCCGTTGCCGCGCCAAGCCATGACGATCTGCGCCGGACGCCCATCGGTGGCAAAATGTGCGATGCGGTTCAGCCCCATCGCCAGGGGGATGACGTGCAGACGGGTCAGGCGGTGGCGCATCGGGACGCCGGCGCTCGTCGTTGCCGGGACGAGCAGAGTCGCGGCCAGGAGCAGCGCGGCGGCCCTGATGCCTCGATGGACGGTCATGCTGACCAAGAACTCCCCCGACCGGTCGATTGGCCTGTTCTACCAAGGTTTTAGGGGACGGAGCGCTTGCCGTAAACGGCCTGCGTCGTTTACGCCAGGGGAGCCATGGACGCTCCCGCCGGCCTGCCGCTCTGCCCTGCTTCGCGGGCCGCATTTTCGAGAACGCGGCTGACGGGCGGTGGACCGGCGAACGGCGCGTTCTAGGCCTTCGACGCGGCGACGATCTGCTCGGCGGTGCGCTTCAGTGCCGGCAGGAACCGCGCCACCGCTTCGGATTCCGGTACCGCGGTTTCCAGATAACGCAGCGTGATCGCGCCGCGGACGCCGCCGCCCTGCTGCAGCGGCACGGCCATGCCGCGGTAGTCGTCGCCTTGCAGCGGCGCGGTGGTGGCGAAGCCGCGGCGGCGGGTGTCGCGCAGCACGCCGGCGACGAAGCGGGCATCGCGCGCCGGCCGGTTGGCCTCGCGCGGCGAGGCACGCAAGAGGCGCAGGATCGCCTCGCGCTCGTCGTCCGGGCAGAAGGCGAGATAGGCGCGGCCTAGCGCCGAGAGCAGCATGGCGATGCGGCGATTGACGAAATTGGCGTCGGTCGAGAACGGACTCTCGCGCACCGTGCTGGCGCGCACCAGCATGGCGTCGCGGTCGAGGGTGGCGATGCCGACCGGCCATTTGAACTGCGCCGTCAAGGCGGAGAGGAACGGCCGCGCCGCCTCGACGATGGCGTCGTCGTGGCGGAAGCCGCCGGAGAGGCGCATGACCCGCTCGGTCAAGGCATAGCCTTCGCGGCGCGACAGGCGGCGGACATAGCCGCCGGCGATCAAAGTATCGAGCAGCCGCACCAGCGTCGGCTTGGGCAGGCCGGTCGCATCGGCCAGTGCCTGCAGGGGCGCGGCGTGCGGCTGGCGGTTGAGCGCCTCCAGCACGGCAAGGGCGCGCAGCACGGGTTCCACGGCAGGCGGAGCGGAGGACATCGGAGTTCCGTATTACGGAATAGACGATAATTCTTGGATGGGCGCGCCGGCAAGGGGTGCATGCTGGCATCCGGTTCGAGGAGGAATACCGCCATGTCCAGTGCCGCCCTCAAGATCGAGACCGCGCCGATTACCGTCTCGCCGCTGACGCCGACTATCGGAGCCGAGATCGGCACCATCGACCTCGCCCACCCGCTCGACGGCACGACGAAAGCGGCGCTGCGCCAGGCGCTGCTCGACTGGAAGGTGCTGTTCTTCCGCGACCAGGACATCACCACCGAGCAGCATCTCGCCTTCGCGCGCAGCTTCGGCGAGCTCGAAGTCCATCCCTTCGCGCCGCACAAGGAGGGCTATCCCGAGGTCCTCGCCATTACCCATGGCCCCGGCAACAAGGGCAAGGAGAACACCTGGCACAGCGATGTGACCTGGCGGCTCGAACCGTCGCTGGGTTCGGTCTTAAGGGCGCAGGAAGTGCCGCAGGTCGGCGGCGACACGCTGTTCGCCGACATGTATGCCGCCTATGCGGGGCTGAGCGACGCGATCAAGGCGAAGATCGACGGCGCCCAGGCGGTGCACGACTTCACCCATTTCCGCACCGGGATGCGCAAGCGCGGGGTGAGCGAAGACAAGATCGCCGAATTCAACGAAAAATATCCGTCGGTCGAGCATCCGGTGGTGCGCACCCATCCCGAGACCGGGCGCAAATGCCTTTATGTCAACGCCGCGTTCACGCTGCACATCGTCGGGATGGAGAAGGCGGAGTCGGATGCGCTGCTCAAACATCTCTACGCCCAGGCCGCGATCCCGGAATATCAGTGCCGCTTCCGCTGGCGCGCCAACTCGATCGCGTTCTGGGACAACCGGGCGAGCCAGCACTACGCGGCGTCGGACTACTATCCGGCGGTGCGGCGGATGGAGCGCGTGACGATTATTGGGGATAGGCCGCAATAAGAGCGCGCACCACCAGTGTGCGTGCTTCGAGGCTCCCCCGGCACAAGGCCGGGGTCGCACCTCAGCATGACGAGATGGGAAACATCGTCATCCTGAGGCGCTCCGCGAAGCGGAGCCTCGAAGGACGACGGCTACTTCCCGCCCTTCATCGACTTGTCGCGGATGGCGCGGAATTCGTTGTCCTTGTACCAGTTCGGCCACGCTTGCGAGTTCGCCAGCGTGTCGCCCAGGGTGTAGAGCGCTTCGAGATCGTCGATCACGCCGGTCACGTCCCAGCCCGGGTTAAATTCGTCCGATGGCTGATGGTAGTGGTTGGCGCGGTAGTCGTCGCGGATCGCCTTGGCGGCGTCCTTGCCGCCGACCACCAGATCGCTCGAACCGGCGGGATCGAGCATCGGCACGCCGACCCTGGAGAGCGAGATGTGGTCGGAGCGGTAGAAGCCGCCATTCTCCGGCTCGGGATCGGGC
>CAYXMO010000007.1:0-31507 GCA_964465935.1 uncultured Rhizobium sp. | reverse complement strand
GTCCACGTCGCAGCTTGGCCCGTCGCCGATGACGGCCAACTTCAACGTGAACTGCGGCAACCCGAACGAGTCGGCCGCGGTTCGCCAAGCGATCTTCGGCAACACGGTCGCGGCCGGCACCATCGCGGCGCAGTGCGCCTCGATCCCGGCGGCGAACCTGGCGCGTCCCGACTTCACCGCCAACGCCGATCCGACGCTGACCACGCGTCTCGTCGGCACCGCGCTCCGCCTCGTCCAGGTCGGCCCGCGTACGCGGCACGACGATCACTCCGCCTACCAGATCGTGGTCGGCGCCCGTGGCGGTCTCGGCTATGGCTGGAACTACGACGTGTCGGCCCAGTACGGCCACACCGAGCAGGCCACGTCGGAACTGAACGACGCCCTGAAGCAGAACTTCCAGAACGGCCTGCTCGTCAGCGCCACGACCGGTTTCTGCCTTTCGGGCGGCACCTGCTCGCCGCTGAACTTCTTCACCAATGGCGGCCTGACGGCGGCGAACATCAACTACATCCGCTCGAACCTCCTGCTGACCAGTGGCGTCGATCAATGGGACGTGCAGGCAACGGCGACCGGCGACCTCGGCTTCATGGGTTTGCAGAGCCCATGGTCCAGCCAGCCGATCGGCGCGGCTTTCGGCGTCGAGTACCGCCAGGAAGAGGCGAACACGGTCACCGACAACAATCTGAAGACCGGCAATCTCGTCGGCTATTCGGCCAATCCCGGTGCTGTCGGCGGCTTCGATGTCGCCGAAGGCTATATGGAGTTCCGCGTCCCGATCGTCGAGAACGCGCCGTTCTTCCAGCAGCTCTCGCTCAACGCCGCCTATCGTTACGACCACTACAACACGGTCGGCGACACCCATTCCTACAATGTCGGCCTCGAATGGCAGCCGGTCGAAGACTTCCGCTTCCGCGGCGGGTTCCAGCGTGCCGTTCGCGCCCCGAACGTCGCGGAACTGTTCCGCCCGTCCGGCGGCACCTCCGCCAATCCGGGCCGCGATCCGTGCGGCACGGTGTCGGCGGTCCCGACCACGGCGGCGCTCTGCCTCGCGACCGGGGTTCCCGCCGGTTCGCAGTTCACCAACTCGCTCGATTGCCCGACCAACCAATGCCAGGGCGCCATCGGCGGCAACCCGCTCTTGAAGCCGGAAACCTCCGACTCCTGGACGCTCGGTGTCGTGCTCACGCCCACCTTCATTCCGGGCTTCAGCGCGACTCTCGACTACTACAATATCAAGATCAGCGACTTCATCACCGCGACGCCGCTGCAGACGATCTTGAACAACTGCTACAGCACCGCGATCAACACGACGCAGAACCCGGCCAACCCGTTCTGCCTCCTCGTCCATCGCGACCAGCTGGGCACGATCAAGACCGCCAACTCGGGTTATGTGATCGAGATCGAGTCGAACATCGCCTCCAACAAGGTCCAGGGCTTCGACGTCGAGCTGAACTACGATCTCGACCTCAACGAGCTGGGCTTCGACAAGGCCGGCTCGCTGTCGGCCAATTTCGTGGGCACGCTGGTCACGGTGAACAACTTCGACCTCGCCGGCGCACCCCGCAACCATTGCGCCGGCTTGTGGGGCACGACCTGCGGCGAACCGGAAAACCGCTTCAAGTCGAACCTCCGCCTGACCTGGACGGACAACAAGGGCGACTTCTCCTTGTCGCTCCGCTGGCGCCATCTCAGCGGCGTGCAGTTCGACATCAACCCCAATGGGGCTGGCGGCAATCTCGTCAACCTCGCGGCGGGTGCACCGTTCGCGAACAACCCGACCCTCGAGTTCCCGGCGTTCGACTACTTCGATCTGTCGGGCACCTGGGCGGTTGCGGACGCCATCGACCTGCGCGCCGGCGTGCGCAACATCTTCGACAAGGATCCGCCGATCACCGACAACAACACGGCTCCTGCGTCGGACGTCAACAACAACACGTTCCCGAACACCTACGACGCTCTGGGACGCATCATCTTCGTGGGCGCGACGGTCAAGCTCTGATCGCCGGCCTCACAAGCTGAGACGGAAACGGCGGCCCCAAAGGCCGCCGTTTCTTTTTGTCTTCGGCAACGGTCAGCGCTTCTTGCGCACGCGGCGGCCGGGCGAGGGCGAGACGAACCAGGTCACGCGGACCGGATGACCCGGATGGGGGTCGGGCGTGGATATCAGTTGCGCCAGTTCGTCGAGAAGCGCGTTTATTCTCTCCAGCCTTCCCGGAGAAGGCGACGTCAGCAGCTCGAAGAACCAGTGATTGCGCTTAGGCCCTTCGCTGGTCCAATTCTCGGACTTGAACGCCGCCATATATTCCCGCGCCGCCTGCCGCGCCATGGCGCCGGCGATCTTCGCCATCGGGGCGCGGTTGCTTTTGGTTCGCGGCGCGCGCGACAGGCGCATCAGGGGCGCGGCGGGCCGGTAGATCATCGCCGGGCGCCCGCGCGCGCCGGTGGCGCCGGTCGCCTCGATGAGCCCAAGCTTTTCCAGCGTCACCAGATGCCGGTAGATCGCCGTCGGCTTGCGCCCCAAGGCTGCCGCCAGCGTGCTGACCGACATCGGACCGAGTGCGTTCAGGCGATTGACGATGTCGTGGCGAATGGGGCTGGCCAAGGCCTTCAGTTGGTCCGGCCTCGAAATCCAAAATACGCGCCTGACCATGTGCGGCCCCCAGAGGCCTCACGATTATGTGATCGTCTTGCTTAATTCAATAGGCCATCCCGCAAGCCGCGCCGGCGAAGCGCGGCGCCCGCGCGGGTTCCTTGCGGCGAAATCGGTGGACTGCGCGCCTAGTACAGCAGCGCCGCTTCGCGGGCGGGCGCCGGCGCGGCAGCGACCCGTTGCCGGGTCTCGGCTGGAGCGGCAAAGCCCCAGCCATCGGCGATCGCTGCCGCACAGATCGTCGTCCGCACTTTGGCGAGATGGGCGCGGAAGCGATTGTAGCGGCCGCCATAGCTGCCTGTGCGGGATTGAATCCGGCCGGCCACGATGCCGGGATGAATCCGGTGGGCGCGGGCGAACGCGATCAGATCGGGCTCGGCGATGAACGGCAGGTTTTGCGCGATGAAGTCGTCGAGCAGGGCCGGCGGTATGCCGAACGCGCGCGCCGCTTCGCCGGCGGCCGCGTTCGCGGCGTCATCAGCGCTCTGGATGCAGCCGCCTTCGAACGCGGCGTCGGCCAGCACCGCCGCGCCGCCATGCTGCCGGGCGATATGCTCGATCTGGTGCCGCAGCACGAACCAGAAATTGTCGATCCGGTCGATCCGGAGCGACAGGCCGATGACGGGCGCGCGGTCGTTCAGCCACAGGCTGGCGCCGTCGATCTTGGCCGCGCCGAGCGACTCGACCACCACGAAACGAATGCCGTTCGCGGCCAGGACGGACGGAACCGCGGCGATCGCATCCAGGGTCTCCAGCAACGGGCGCAGCTGGGCGATGACCGCCGGCATGGCCTGCCGTGAATAGGGTGCGGCCGGCATGCCGCTCGCGATCTGCTCGACGCGGCGCAACCATGCCGCTTGTGCCGGGCTGGCGTCCGCGGTCCTTTGTGCCGCGGTTCGCACGATCGGCAGGTCTTCGATACGGCCGGCACCGAAAAAGCGGGTGAGCGCCGCCTCGACCTTTCTCGCATCGCGAACGTCCATGGCCGGAATCCATCCGCGCTTCATCATTTCGCCGACCGGAACGTCGCCATGCAGGCGCGCCCGAACGCGGCGGCCGGGATCGGGCCGAACCGTTTTTCGCGCCTCGGCGAGATCGAACGCGCTTTGCAAGGCCAGAAAGGATGCGGCGGGAACGCCGAAGACGTCTTCCAGCACGAGCGCGAATTGCGCGGTCACGGGCTGCCGGCCTTTCAACAGGCGCGTGATCGTTCCTTCGCCGATTTCGAGAATCACCGCCAGCGCGCGCTGGCTCCAGCCGCGCGACTCCAGCAGGCTCTCAATGAGCTCCCCAGGCGTATTGAAGCCGTCGATCGCCGTCATCGCTTGTCCGATTTGCGCGGAACCGCTGCCGCATTATTTCACCAAATGTATTAATTAGCAAAAAATTGCGGATGGTTGACGGCAGGCCGCCGGCCCGGTTCCACGGCTCGGCTCGCGCCGTTCGCGTCTAGGAACGGAGCTGGCGTTGCAGTTCGCCGCCGGGCTCGCCGCGCCACTCGTCCCGCGCCCGCCCGGCGCGGAGCGCGAGATAGAGGTCCCGGGTCCAGGCCGGCCAGTTGCAGCCTTCGCTGTCGTCGCCCGATCGGACGATGCGTATGGCGACGGAAGGGTCGTCGATATCGAGCTCCAGGACGGCCACCGCCTTGAGCTCCTTGGCGCCCGACCGGCGCATCTTGTCCCGGCGCTCGGACGGCAGCCGTTCGGCGAGGGCCGTCAGCAGGCTGCGCTTGAGATCCGTGCCGGAAACGACCTGCGCCCGGCCGGACAACATGGCGGAGCGATAATTCGCGGTCTGGTAAGGGCCGGAACGCAGCGCCGACCGCATCGAGACCGTGACATGAACGTTCAATCCCAATGCCGTATTTTTGAGCATGCGGTTCGCGCCCGGCAGGATCAAATAAACGTGACTGCCGACGCGCCAGCAAAGCGCGGACACGACGACCGGCAGGCCGTCCACGACATAACCCACCTGGCCGAACGGCGAGGCATCCAGTACGTCGTCGAGCATCGCGTGGCCGGCGCCAGGCAATTTGCGGCTGCGTCCTTCACGCATCCGCTGCGACTTGGGTATGCCGGCCATCAGCATTGGGTTGCCCTCCCGGATTGCCAGTCGAAGCATAGAACCCCTGCCGGTCAACCATCGTTGCGCTCACGATTATGTAGTGGTGAACGCGGTCCGCTTTGGTGGGACTTGCGATGGGTGCATGCGAGGCGCGAAGCGCATGGCGCGCGATCGCAGAAATGCCCGCCGTTGCTGCGTTTTTCGCAGCCGCCGCGCGAAGGGTGGCGAACGCGTGCGCCTCAGCTGCGCTAGTTTGGGAGTGAAGTAGCGCGCTTCGGGATGCAGTCAATTTCGTGTGAGGCTGACGTGCCGCCGGCGCGGCGATCGCAGCGAGCAGCCTCACCTTTCCGTGTGGCATGGCGCACGATTATTTTCGCATGCACTGCGGCCGCTGTTAACGCCGCCGGCGGCGTTTCGCGCAGCCGTTGCGCGCGCCGCTTGGCGGCAGCGTCAGCCGCCGCGCACGCCGGAGGGCGAAGTGCCGAACTTCGAGCGGAAGCGGTGGTTGAAATTGGAAATGTCGCCGAAGCCGCATTGCAGGGCGATCGCGCTGATGCTGTTGTCGGCATAGCGGGGGTTGCGGATCATGCGGTGCGCCGCGATCAGCCGTTGTTCGCGCACATACTCCACGATCGCCATGCCGTCGCGTTCGAACATCCGGTAGATCTGGCGCGTGCTCAAGCCATGGCGTTCCGCGAGCCAGCCGACGGTCAGATTGCGCCGCGTCAGGTTCCGCAAGATGTCGGCCTTGATGACGCGCAGCCGGGTTGGCGCATCGTTGCGCGTCTCGCCCAGCAGCGTCAGGTCGTGTGGCGCGCCGATCGCCAGCGCCACCAAATCGACCATGTGGTCGATCATGACCCGCGCCGCGCCCGGGGTCATCGCGATGTCGTCGTCCTCGAACAGCGTCGCGCCGTACCGGATCAGAAGCTTCAGGGCGCTCGAGCGGCGGTGGATCGTCCGCAGCGACGTCGCTTCGCGCGGCGCGCCATAGCGCGACAGCGTCGCGAACGGAATGCGCAGCAGAAGAACCCGGACCGGCGCCGGAAACGTGAAGCGGATGTCTTCCTGGCAATTGAACGCCAGCGCATCGCCGGTCTGGATCGAGGTCGCGCGCTTGGTCTGCAGCGCCGTCATCCGCCCCTCCAGGCTGACGAGCAGGACGGCATCGTCGTTGTCGGCGGCGGTGATCGCGGGCGTGCGGCTGCTGATCGACGCGCCGATAAAGCCGGTCGCGATGCGGACGTTCTGCTGGGCGCGCATCATGACGTCGGCATGAAACGGCCCGTTGCCGGAGGTTTCGACCGCGACGCGCAGCAGCTTCTTCGCCATGACGGCCGACCACGCGGCGGGGCGCTGGTCGGCGGGAAAATCCTCGGTCGAAAAACGCAGCAACCGGAAATCGGGAGGAAGGGTATCCAATTGGGTGCCTCGGGCCTCGACGCCGTATCAGATATCGCGCCCGTGGCAGTGGCAAGACTAACCAAGCCTATGTCGGTCACAGCCAAGCATTCTGCGAAGCATAAGATTAGCTTTCCCGCCGTTTCGTGAAGCTTTACTGCCCCCCAAGGAGGAAATGCATGTCAAAATTTACAAGAACGCTGGGGATTCTTGCCGCGACAATTGTGGCAACTTTGTGGATTGCCCCCGCCCAGGCCCAAGCGACGCGCACCTGGGTGTCCGGCGTCGGCAGCGACGCCAACCCCTGCAGCCTCACCGCTCCCTGCAAGACGTTCGCCGGCGCGATCTCCAAGACCGCGGCCGGTGGCGAGATCGACGCGTTGGATCCGGGCGGCTACGGCGCGGTCACGATCAACAAGGCGCTGACGATTGACGGCGGCGGCGGACAGGTCGCGAGCGTTCTGGCATCGGGCGGCAACGGCATCGTCGTGCAAGCGGCGGCAGCGGATGTCGTCGTGTTGCGCAACATACGAATCCAGGGCATCCGGCAAACCGTGAGCCCCGGAACCAACGGCGTGCGCTTCCTGACCGGCGCCGAGCTCAACATCGAGAACTGCAACATCGACGGCTTCTCGGTCTACGCCGTCTCCTTCGAACCGAGCGCCACCAGCAAGCTCTCGATCTCGAACTCGATTTTCGCCAACAACGGAAGCGCGGCGACGGGTGGCGGCGTTCTCGACAAACCGACGACCGTGACGGGGACAAGCTTCGTCACGATCGCCAACACCGTGATCACCGGCGGCGGCATCGGCGTCCAGGTCAACGGCGCCGGCGGCGGCAGCCCGAACTTCATCACGATCGCGGACTCGGTGATCACGCAGAACGTCCTGCAGGGCATTCTCGCGACGACCGCCAGCTCCGGAATCAAGATGGTGCTCGACGGCGTCAAGTCGACCAACAACGGTACGTCGGGAACCGGCGAAGGCCTTCGCGTCGTCGGTGGCGCGGCGAGCGTCTATTTCGGCCGCTCGACCTTCACCGGCAATGTCAGCCCTGGCGTGGTCTCGGCGACGGGCGGTCTGCTCTTCTCCTATGGCGACAACCAGAACGATCTGAACGGCGGCGCAGGCAGTTCGGCCGCCACGCCGGCACCGCACTACTGAGCCTCGTCACACGGCAACAGACTCCGGGCAATCGCGCTTTGCCCGGAGTTTTTCTTTGCGCCGGCCTGCTCTACGCCGGGCAGCCCAGATCGGCGAACAGCGTGTCCCAGGCCGCCAGATGCGCCGCTTCGCAGAAGCGTTGGCGTGCCGCCGCGGCTTGCCTGGCCATCGAGGCCGCGAGCTCGCGGTCGGACAGGAGCCTGGCGATGCCGTCGCCAAGCGCCGCGGCGTTCGCCGGTGCGACCAGCATGCCGTCGACTCCGTCGCGGATGATTTCGCGCGGGCCGCAATCGCAATCGAAGCTGACCGCCGGCACGCCATGCGCGAGAGCTTCCACCAGCACGTTCGGTCCGCCTTCGTGGCGCGAGCTCACGGCGAACAATTCGGCGCGCGCCAGCCAGGCGCTCAGATTGCCGGCTTGTCCGGGAAGCAGGACACGTCCGCCGAGCGCGAGACTTTCGGTCAGACCTTCCAGCGCGGCCCGCATCCTGCCGTCTCCCAGGATGACCAGGTCGCAATCGGCGAACCGGGCGGCGATCCGGGCGAACGCCTGCAGCAGAATATCGAATCCTTTCACCGGTTCGAGCCGTCCGGCGGCCAGCACGATCCTGCGGCCGGGCCGGCACACCGCTTGCGGCTCGATGATGGGCTCATGCGAGAGCAGGGGCCAGGACAGGTACTGCGGAACGACTTGCACATGGCGGACCGGAATGTGCGCCGCGAACCACGCGCCGGCCGCCTCTGTCCCCGACACGACGGCGTCGAGACGCGGATAGAGCATCCGGCGCAGCAGGCGCCGCGGCAATCCGCTGGGCGCGTCCGCCGGCGAGGAGAATTCGCAGCCGACCGTCTTGCCGGTGAGGCCCGCCGCCGCCAGCGCCACCATCGTGCTGTAGCTGCTGCCCATGCCGATGGCCAGGTCGGGCCGCTGTGCCGACAAGGCGCGGCGAATCTTCAGCGTGACGAGGCCGAAGCCCGGCGTCCGCTCGGGGCGCCCGGCGCGAACCAGATCGACGCGGCGAACCCGCTCGTCGAGACCGTAGAAATCGGTCGCGCGGTCCAGCAGCGTTGCGACCGTGACGCTGTGGCCCGCCGCCGACCATGCCTTCGACAAATCGACGACCACACGTTCGAGCCCGCCCAAGGTGAGCGAATGTGTGGCGATGAATATTCGCATCGTCTCGGGCACTTTTCCGGTTGGCGCAACGCAGTCTGACCATGCGTCCCGCCAAATGCAAAATTGCGGGCCGGCCGCGAAGGCCGTCTAGGTCCGGCGCAGGGCCTTGCGGATCGCGGCTTCGTATTGGGCGATGGCGATGCGTGCGTCGAAGGGCTGAATGTATCGCACGGCATTGGCCGTCAATTCCCGGCGAAGCGAAGGCTCCGTTCGGATTCTCGCCAAGGCGCCGCACAGGCCCTGGACGTCGCCGGGTTCGAATCCGAGCGCTGCGCCCTGCCGCACCATTTCGCGCGCATCCGACGTGCTGGTGCTGGTGATCACCGGAACGCCGGCGGCCATCGCTTCGATGACGGCGTTGGCGAAACCCTCATAGCGCGATGCCTGGACCAGGACGTCGGCACTGCGGACGACGGCCCGCGGGTCCTGCACCCAGCCGCAGAATGTCACGCGGTCGGCGATGCCGGCGTCGCGCGCCTGCTCTTCGAGCGCATGTCGCTGCGGCCCCGCGCCGGCGACCGTCAGCTGCCAGGGGACGTCGTCGGAAAAGCGCGCCAGGGCCTCCAACACAGTGTCGATCCGCTTGAAGGGAACCAGCCGGCTGACGACGCAGACGCGAAAGAGGCCGTCGGCGCCGCGATCGCCCGCCGCTGCCGACTGTACGCCGAATTCGGAGATCGGCAGGAGATTGTTGACGCGCACCACCTTGCCGCGCGGCACGCGATAATGTTTGACGCATTCCTCGGCGCCATCCGCCGAATTCGCCGCGACGACATCGGCCTGGCGATAGGCCCAGTGTTCGAGACGCGGCAGGGCCAGCGCGCGCCAATTCCCGGCGCCGTCGCGCGCCACCGACCTTGGCCGGCTTACCTCCATGGCGACGATGGCGGGCCGCCGCGCCAGCCCCATTGCTGCGATCGCCAGGCACACCACCGGATAGCGGTCGAACGCGACCACCGCGTCATAGGCGCCGCTGCGAAGCAGGCGGCGCAGCCTGCGGATCACCCGCGGATAGCTGAAAGGTCCCGACCAGCCGAGATCGTGCAGGAGGCGCTTCGAACCTTCGGGCGCCCGCAGCACGGCCAATTGCGACCTTCCGCTGAAAAGATATTCGGCCATGAGCGATAGCCGGCGCTCGGCGCCACCGCCTTCGACGGAATTCCCGACAATCAGCACGCCCGGCTCGGGCCGGGCGGCAGCCAACGTGTCGTTCTTTGCAGCGGCCGGCATTGCCAAACGACCCCATTCACCCTTCGGCGGAATTCCGTTGCGAGGACAGGGCCTATGCCAGCATGCGGCGGCGGCCCGGTCCACCCATAGGAGCCGGCAGGCGCAGCGTCGTGCGATGTTCGGGAAACCCAGAGGCCGACCCGCTGCACGGACGCATTACGCCCTTCGCCGTTGGCGGCTATCTTCGGTTCGGTGAACCGGCGATTTGGGGTGTTCGGATGGGACTGGCGCAACGTCTCGGCCAGCTGCGCGGTACGATAGCGGTTGCGGAGGTCTTCGACCGCGGCGACAGGGGACACCTGCTTTCCATCGCTCTGCTGACGCTGGGCAGCGCCATGTTCGAGGTCTTCAGCATCGGCCTGATCTTTCCGTTGGTGACGATGCTTGCCGATCCAAGCATCGTCCTGCGCGTTCCCTGGCTGTCGGCCGCCTACCGGCTCAGCGGGCTTCAGACGCTGCGCTATTTTCCCGCCCTGTGCGCACTCGCCTTCCTCGCCGTCATCGTCGCCAAGAGCGCCTATAACGGGTTTCTCGTCGCCTATCAGGAGCGCTTCTTTCATCGCGTCGCCGCGCGGACCGCGGCGCGGCTCGTCGCCATCTATCTGCGCAGCCCCTGGACGATGCACCTGACGCGCAATTCGGCGGAATTGATAAACGTCGCCGATGTCTCCACCGGCTGGCCGCTGACCGGAAACCTGCGCAGCCATCTTGTCCTCGCGACCGACGGTCTGGTGGTGGCGGGCATCGTCGCCGTCCTCCTGTTCATCGCGCCGCTGCCGACCTTGGCGTCCGTGGTCGTGTTCGGCGGCGGCTTCTATCTTTGCCAGCGCGCCGCGCGCAGCCATGTCGAGGCGCTCGGCCGCACCACGACCGACATCGCGGGCGACAGGCTTCGCTTTCTGCAGCAGAGCCTGGGCAGCGCCAAGGAGGTCAAGGTCCTCGGCCGGGCGCAGTGGTTCATCGACCAGTATGCCGCGGCGCGCGACCGCCATGCCCGGCTGATGAGTCAGATCATGGTATGGCAGAACCTACCGCGTCTCCTGGTCGAGCCGCTCTTGATCGCCGTCGTCACCCTGGTCATCGCTTTCGTCACGCTCGGCGGCGTCGGCGAGCGCGAGATGGTGCCGACGCTCGGATTTTTCGCGATCGCCGGGCTGCGCCTGATGCCGTCGCTCAGCCGGCTGCTGGCCGCCGGCGCCATCATCCTTGCCGGCGCCGATCCGATGGCGCGGATTCGCGCCGACCTTCGGCGGAAAGATGCCGAAGAATTGGCGGCGCGCACTGCCTCGATTCCGCCGCTGGCGCGCGATTTCCGCGTGGAGGACGTGAGCTACCGCTACGCCGACTCCGGCAAAGATGTCCTGCACCGCGTCTCCCTGACGGTCGCGAAAGGCGATTCGGTGGCGCTGGTCGGCGCTTCGGGATCCGGAAAGACCACGCTGGCGGACATCGTGCTGGGCCTGCTGCCGCCGCGGTCGGGCCGCGTCACCGCCGATGGCATCGACATCGCGTCCGATCCCGGCGGCTGGCAGCGCCAGATCGCTTATGTGCCGCAGAGCATTTCGCTGATCGACGACAGCCTGCGCGAAAACATCACCTTCGGCATCGCGCCGGGGCGGATAGACCCGGCCCGGCTTGCCCACATTCTGTCGCTTCTGCGGCTCGAAGACGTGGTGGCGCGCGCGCCGCAAGGGCTTGAGACGGTGATCGGCGAGCGCGGCGTGCGGCTGTCGGGCGGCGAGCGCCAGCGCATCGGCATCGCGCGCGCCCTCTATGACGACCGCACCGTCCTGATCATGGACGAGGCGACCTCGGCGCTGGACAACGCCACCGAGAGCGACGTCGGCGGCGCGATCGAGAGCCTGCGCGGCACCTGCACGATTCTCGTCATCGCCCACCGGCTCTCCACGATCCGCCGCTGCGGCCGCGTGATCCTGCTGAAGGACGGCGCGGTGCTGGATCAGGGGCGGTTCGAGGAATTGGCCGCGCGCTGTCCGGAATTCCGCCAGCTCCTGCAATTGGGCGAGTCCGCGGCGCTGCCGCTTTAAGCATATCGAAATCTCGCGGACGGGCGGCAAGGCCTGTAGTGTCCGATGCCATGGCGCGCAGCGAGCGCGCGAGAAGGGGCTTCAACGTGTTCTGGCTGACGAAATTGCTCGAAATGGTCTTTTCGCTGAGCAATCTTCTCATTCTTCTTGTCGCCGGCGGCACCGCCTTGCTGTGGACCAGGCATCGCGAGGCCGGCAAGAGACTGCTGACCGGCGTGGCGGCGGTGTTCGTGGTCTTGATGCTGTTTCCGGTCGACGAATGGCTCGCCGCGCCGCTGGAAAGCGGCTTTCCGCCGCCGCCGCATCCTAAGCATGTCGACGGCATCCTGGTGCTCTCGGGACATTTTTCCAACTTGGTCGCTGCGGCGCAGCTGGCGCGCGACTATCCCAAGGCCAAGCTGGTCTTCACCGGCGGCGCGGCGCATTTCCAAGCGCCGCAGGACAAGGACTCGGACTATGCCGCTTCGCTGTTCGCCTCGCTGGGCATCGATCCCAAGCGCGTTGTGCTGGAAGACAAGGCCCGCGACACCTGGGAGAACCTCGTCTTCTCGCAGCGCCTCGTCAAACCCAAGCCCGGCGAGACCTGGCTGCTGGTGACGACCGCGCTGCACATGTCGCGCGCCTGGGGCATCAGCCGCAAGATCGGGTGGCGGACCATACCTTGGCCTTCGGAGTACATTTCGTCCGGCCCGGGCCGCACCTCGCTATGGACCGTCAGCTTCGCCCAGAAGGCCTATGCGCTGGAGATGATCCGCCACGAGTATTTCGGCCTCATCGCCTATCGCATTGCCGGAAAGACCGACGCCTTGTTTCCGTGACGCCCGCCGCTACGCCTTTGCCGCGCTGCCCCAATAGTTGAAGCCCATGGGGCGCCAGGTGTCGGCGAGATACATCGTCTGCAAATCCGCGATCCGGAAACCGGCCTCGGCGATCAGTTTGGGAATCGGGCGCCCGACCTGGCAGCCGCCGCACACCATGCCCCAGACCGGCGTCAGGGCCCGCTGCCAGCGCCGGACGTCCTTGTCGGGCGCCTCGCCGTGCTCGGCGAACAGCAGCTTGCCGGCCGGTTTGAGCACCCGCCGCATCTGGCCCAACGCCGTGGCGACATCCGGGATCGAGCACAGCGTATAGGTCACGACCACCGTATCGACGCTCTCGTCGTCCAGCGGAATCGCTTCGGCGTCCAGAGCGAGGAATTCGACCGGCAGGCGCGCCGCCGCGACCCGTCCTTGGGCGCGCGCCCGCATCTCCGGTGCCGGTTCCAGCGCCCACAAATGACTCACCTTGGCCGGATTGTAGAAGGGCAGGTTGTGTCCGGCGCCGAATCCGACTTCGAGCACGCGGCCTTGCGCCCGTGGCACCACCTTGAAGCGTTGAAAGGTGATCGGCTTGGTCGACATCGCGCCGTCGATCACCGCCGGCAGAATGTGTTTGTCGTAGAGTCCCATCGCGCCGCGAGCTTAGCATGGCGGCCGCGATTTGAAGTCTGCTTGACTGGCCAAGGACCCGCCCTACCATCGCGCGCATGACCCGATTGAGGATCGTCGGCGTTGCCAGCGGCAGTCCGCTGTCGCAAGCCGCAATGGCCGGCATCGCACGCGATCACGATCTCGCCGCCATCGCGGTGCCGCGGCCGCTCGGACGCCTTGTCCATGGCTTGCGCCGGCTGCTCGGGCGCCCGGCCGATCCGATGACGGGGTTCGGGCGGCCGCTGATCGACGTTGCGCGAATCGCGAGCTTCAAGCCCGACCTCATCGTCGTCGCCTCGTTCGCGCGCATATTGCCGGACGCGGTTCTCGCCGCCGCGCGCATCGGGGCGCTCAACGTCCATATGTCGCTGCTGCCGCGCCATCGCGGCATCGATCCGATATTCGGGACGTACTGGCACGATGACGCCGTGGCGGGAACGACGATCCACTGGATGGATGCCGGCATCGACACCGGCGACATCGCGGCGCAGGCGCCCGAACCGCTCGAACGCGGCTTGCCGTCGCGCGAACTCTATGCCCGCCTGACGGTGCGCAGTGTCGGCCTGCTCGCCGATGTTCTCGCCGGCATCGCGCGCGGCACGCCGGTCCGCCGGCCGCAGGACACCACCGCTGCGACGTATGAATCGTCGGCCGGCATCGCACGGGCACGCGTGCCCCATGCGCAATGGAACGCCGAGCGGGTCTGGCATGTGTTGTCGGGATTGGGCGATCAATATCACCACCTTCTCGCCGATGCCGGCGGTCAAGGCGTCAGGCATGGCCGCGCGCGCAGCTATCGGCTGACCGCCGAATGCGAGCCCGGGCGCATCGTCCGCATGGGCGAAAATCTCGAAGTTCATTGCCGCGATGGCATCGTCGCCGTCGATTGCGGCGCCTGACGGCCACGGCTAGAATCCGCAAGTGCGGGGCCACCAGAACTCCTCTCGATCCGGACGATTTGCGGGCCGCGCGCGCGACGCCGCCGCGCGCTTGGCGTGCGTTCTCGCGGCGGCTCTGGTGCTGACCGGCTGCAGCCGCGACGTGCCGCCGGCGCCGGCCAACCGCGGCTACAGCCAGCAGGCCCGCCTGCAGGCAGCGCAAGCCTCCGCCGAGGCGCAGCTCGGCTACTATCTCGCCTTGTCGCCCGACGGTGCCCTGCTCGCCGCCGGCGCTTTCGAGGGGCGCAGCACCGCCGGCACCCAAGCTGGCACCGTTCACGTCTTCTCGCGCGACGGCGGCACTTGGGTGGAGCAGGCGCGGCTGCAGGCGGACGACGCGGCGCAAGGCGCCTATTTCGGAATCAGCGTGGCGCTGGCGGCTGACAAGAACACGCTGGCCGTCGGCGCGCATTTCGCGAGCAATTCCGCCGGGCGCGAGGCCGGCAGCGTCTACGTCTTCACGCGTGTGAACGGCCGGTGGCGCCAGCAGGTGCGGCTGCAGGCCATCGACGCGGCGCCCGGCGACCATTTCGGCACGGCGGTCGCGCTGACGCCGGACGGCAGCGAACTCGCGGTCGGCTCGCATTGCGACGACAATTCCGGCGGTTCCGATGCCGGCAGCACCTATATATTCGCCCGGCAAGGTGGACGCTGGGTCCAGCAGGCAAGGCTGCAGGCGAATGACGCCAAGCCGAACGCCTATTTCGGTGTAAGCCTGGCCTATTCCTCTGACGGACGGACGCTGGCGATCTCCGCCTATGGCGACGACAATTCCGCCGGCGCCGCCACCGGCAGCGTCTATGTCTTCACGCGGGACGGCGTACGCTGGACGCAGCAGGCGCGCCTGCAGCCGCACGACGCCGCGGCGCACGACACCTTCGGAACCCGTGTCGCATTGTCCGCCGATGGCGACACGCTCGCGGCCGGCTCCTATTTCCACGACACCGACGCCGGCAAGGATGCGGGCAGCGCCTATCTGTTCACACGGCGAAGCGGGGTTTGGCGTGAGGCGCAAGAGCTCAACGCCAGCGACGCCTCGGGCGGCGATCATTTCGGCGAGAGCGTTGCCCTGTCGTCGTCCGGCGGCCTGCTCGCGGTCGGCGCCGGCGCCGACGGCAATTCCGGCGGCAAGGGTGCCGGCAGCGCCTATCTGTTCGCGCGTTCAGCCGCAGGCTGGAAACAGCTGACGCGGCTCCAGGCCCGCGACGCCGCGGCGGGCGACGGTTTCGGCAGCAAGGTCGCTCTGTCGTCGGACGGCAGCCTCGTCGCGGTCGGCGCCTACCGTGCAGCGAACGACGGCGTCGCGGCGGCGGGCACCGTCTACGTTTTCCGCAAGGATGGGTCGGCGCCGCATGGCTGATACCGCCGTCCTGGCCTACCGCCGCGACATCGACGGCTTGCGCGCCGTCGCGGTGGTGCCGGTGGTGCTGTTCCATGCCGGCGTGCCGGGATTCGGCGGCGGCTTCGTCGGCGTCGATATCTTCTTCGTGATCTCCGGCTATCTCATCACCCAGGTTCTCATCCGCGATGGCGCGCAGCCTTCCATCGTCGCGTTCTACGAACGGCGCATCCGGCGCATCATTCCGGCGCTCGCCGCGGTCATCCTGTTCTGCATACCCTTGTCGCTGCTTTTGCTGCTGCCGGTGCACATGAAGGCCTTCGCGGTCAGCGTCGCGGCGGCGGCCAGCTTCGTGTCGAACATCTGGTTCGCCAACCAGGGCGGCTATTTCGCCACCCAGTTCGACTACAAGCCGCTGTTCCACACCTGGTCGCTCGGCGTCGAGGAGCAGTTCTACATCTTCTATCCGCTGCTGCTGTGGGCGGCGGCACGCTGGTTCCGGCGCTGGCTGATCCCGCTGTTGGCCGTCATCCTGGCCGTGTCCCTGATCGCCGCCGAATATGGCCCGCGCCAATACACGTTCTTCCTGGCGCCGTTTCGTGCCTGGGAATTGATGCTGGGTTGCCTGCTCGCGCTCGGTGCGGTTCCACCGGTTCGCAGCGGGCTGACGCGGCAGACGCTTGCGGTCCTAGGCGCGGCGCTGATCGCCGTGAGCGTGTTCGTACTGACCGGCGAGTCGCGCTTTCCCGGATTCGCCGCGCTGCTGCCCTGCGGCGGTGCCGCGCTGCTGGTCTATGCAAACGCCGCCGGCTCCACCTGGATCGGCACGCTGCTCGAAACCCCGCCGCTCGTCTTCGCCGGCTTGATCTCCTATTCCTGGTATCTGTGGCATTGGCCGCTGATCGTGTTCGCGCGCCTGGCGGCGTTGCGGCCGCTGACGGCGGCGGAGACGGCGCTGATCGTCGCGGCCGGCTTCGTGCTCGCCGTGCTTTCCTGGGCGTTTGTCGAACGTCCCTTCCGCCGCCGCGACGGTCTGCGCCGCAAGACCGTGTTCGCGGCCGCCGCCGGGGTTCTGGCGGCGCTGTTCGCGTTCGGCGCCGCGGGCGCGCTCGCCGGCGGCTGGCCGCAGCGCTGGAGCAGACCGGTTCTCGCCATGGCAGACACGCTGACTTATATGCACACCAAACAGCGCATCGCCGATTGGCGCGAAGGCACCTGCTTCATGGCGCAGCCCGACTTTGGCATCGCCGGCTACGCCGCCGCGGCGTGTTTCACGCCGGCGCATGGCCGGCGCAATCTGCTGCTGTGGGGCGACAGCCTCGCCGCGCATCTGGCGGGCGCGCTCGCGCCGGTGCTGGCGGCGCAAGACATCCACATGATGCAGGCGACGGCCGCGGGCTGCAGACCGGGTTTGGCCACCGCCGCCGGCCGGGCGCGCTCCTGCGCCGCGTTCAACGCATTTGTGCTGCAAAGGCTGTCGCAGACCAAAGTCGACGCCGTCGTGCTGTCCGCCTTCTGGTCCGGACAGACCGAAGCAGAGCCGCCTGCCGCCGATCTTGCGCCGCTGATCGATGCGCTGCGGGCCAGGCACATCCCCGTCATCCTGATCGGCCTGGCCATCGAGTACGACCAGCCGCTGCCGGCGCTGCTGGCGATGCATCTGGCGCGCGATGGCGCGGTGCCTACGCAACTGCCGGCGAATATCCAGCCGCATGTTTTCGCGGCGGACCGCGTCCTGCGCGAACGCTTCGGCAGCTTGCCGGGCGTGACCTATCTTTCGATCGCGGATCGCGTCTGCACGAACGGCGTTTGCCCGACCCTGCTGCCCGACGGCTCGCCGCTGCAGTTCGACATCGCGCATCTGACGGCTGGTGGGGCCAGGCTTGTGGCTGCAAAGCTGTTCGACCGCCCGGTCGCCGCCATGCTCGGCTTGCACTGACCATGTGCGGTCTCAGCGTCCTCATCGCCCCCAACAATGCGCCGCAGACGGCGGCGCGCCTGCTCGCCATGCATGCCGTCATCCGTCATCGCGGTCCGGACGGCGAAGGTTTCCTGGCGCTCGCACCCGATGCGCGTGTCCTGCGCACCAACCGGGCCGAAGAGATTCAAGACGCGGCGATGCGGGCGGGCATGGCTTTTCGCCGCCTCAAAATCTGCGATCTCAGCGAGGCGGCGGCGCAGCCGATGCGCAGCAGCGACGGCCGGTTATGGCTCTGTTTCAATGGCGAGATCTACAATTTCCGCGAATTGCGGCGTGAGCTGGAAGCCAAAGGCCGCGTCTTCCGCACCCAGGGCGACACCGAGGTCGTGCTTGCCGCTTACGCGGAATGGGGCACCGATTGCTTTGCCCGGCTCGACGGGATGTGGGCGATCGCGCTGTTCGATTTGGCGCGCAACCGGCTAGTCCTGTCGCGCGACCGCTTCGGCATCAAGCCGCTGCTGTGGGCGATCGGCGGCGATGGTGCTTTTCTCGCGGCGTCCGAGATCAAACAGCTCCTGGCGGCGGGACTGGACGCCAAAGCCAACCGGCCGCTCGTCGCCATGTATCTTCACGGCGCGCGCTATCCCTGCACCGAAGAGACGTTTTTCGCCGGCATCCGCGCCGTGCCGCCCGCCACCTGGTGCGAGATCGACCTTGCCGCGCCGCGCGAACCGCGCTTCCAGGCCTATTGGGCATTGCGCGACTTCACGGCGGCGGCCGATCCGCCGTCCTATGCGCAAGCGCGCGAGCAGGGCGAAGATTTGCTCGCCCGCGCGGTGGCGTCTCATCGCCAAGCGGATGTGAAGGTCGGCGCGCTGCTCTCGGGCGGGCTCGATTCCTCGACGCTCGTCGCGTTGGCCGAGCGCGCCGGCGGCCCGGCTCTGCCGACCTTCTCGCTCGGCTATCGCGCCGCCGCGCCGGCGTTCTGCGAGATGGCCTATGTCGATGCCATGGTCCGGCGCGACGGCTTGGAGAACCACGAAATCGGCTTCGACGCGACCTGGATCCGCGACAAGACCGACGCCATCCTGTGGACGCTGGAGGAGCCGCCGCTGGCGATGCCGGCCTTCGCGCAATATCGCGTCTTCGAGCTCTGCGCCCGCCATGGCGCGACCGTGGTGCTCGACGGGCAGGGCTCCGACGAAATCACCGCCGGTTACGCCTATCACCAGCGGGCCTTCCTGAAGGACCGGCTGCGCCATGGCGGTCCGCTCGCGATGCTGGGCGAATTACGCGCCATCGCCCGCCGCGAGAAGCGTTCCGCTGCCGGCCTGTTCGCGGACCAGTTCGTCTGGCCGCGCTTCGCGGCGCGTCCCGCCTATCCTTGGATCGCCGATGGCGGCCGGCGCGGCGACGCGGACGCGTTCAACCTGGCGCGCGGCGATTTCGGCCGCGATCCGTCGCTGGTCAACCGCCAGCTCTATTTCGACGTCCGCTGGGGCAATGTGAAGATCGTGCTCGGCTATGGCGACCGCAACGCCATGGCGCATTCGGTCGAGGCGCGCGTGCCCTATTTCGACCGCGCCTTCGTCGAATTCTTCTTCTCGTTGCCGGACGGCTACAAGATCGGCGGCGGCGACCGCAAACGGCTGCTGCGCGATATCGCCCGGCCGCTGGTGCCGGCTGAGATCACCGAGCGCGCCGACCGCATGGGCTTCGGCACGCCGGACGAGGCGATGATCGCCGGCCCTCTTGCGCAAACCATCGCCGAGGCGGTCAACGACGCGCCGTTCCAGGCCTCCGGCTGGGTCGATGGCGCTGCGGCCGAAGCCTTCCGGCTCGACTTCCGCGCCGGGCGCCACCATGATCATCGCGCGATCTGGCGATTGTTCGCGCTCAGCCGCTGGGCGCGGCGCTTTTCGGTAAGGGGTTGAGATGGCCGCCCAAGGATCAGCCAAGCGCGCGCGCCGCGTCATCCTGTGCGCCACCGGCTGCTATCAGGCCTACACGCTGCCCGGCTTCATCCTCCAGCTGCTGCGCCATTTCGCCGACGACGTGCAGGTCGTGCTGTCGCGCTCCGCCGCCAAGCTCGTCTCGGTCCATGCCGTGGAAGTCGCCAGCCGTCACCCCGTCTATGTCGAGATGGAAGATCGCGGCGAAGACGTTTTCGTCCCCCATATCGAGCTGGCGCGCGACGCCGATCTCGTCATCGTCTATCCCGCCAGCATGAACATCCTGGGCAAGGTGGCCAACGGCATCGCCGACGAACTGATCTCCGCCCTGGTCGTCGCGACTGATCTGCCGGTGCTGTTCGTGCCGATCGCCAATCCCGCGATGGTGGATCATCCCGCCGTGCAGCGGAATATCGCGGCGCTGAAAGCGGACGGCTATATCGTCCTGCCACCGCTGGTTGGTGTCGAAGTCGCCACCCGCGAAGGGCTGGAGGCGACCAAGGAGCCGTTCCCGATGCCCACCCTGCTGCTGCAGATGTCGGCAGCTCTGGCCGACACCACGGGCCGCGGACGGGCGGCGCGCAAGATTGACTCGGGCACCGGGCAGAACTAGAGTTTTTCGGAATTACATCGTAAAATCAAATGGTTGTGTGGGGCAAGACAATGCAGTACCGGCGCAATGAGAAGATCGAGGAAAGTCCCCTGCAGGACGACCTGATGCTGTTCGACCCGGTCAAATCCCAGTTTTTCGTGCTTAACCCGACCATGGCCTATCTCTGGCGCCAGTGCGACGGCGAGACTCCGTTCGACAAGATCGTGGCGGACGTGCCGGCTGCGTTTGCCGAGAGCGACTCCCAGCCGGTGCAGGCCGAGATGCAGGCGGCTCTGGACGAATTGCTGGCGCTTGGGTTAGTATCCAAGACGTAATATTTCCGTGCTTATCCGTTTGGGGGTTGTCATGACGAAGTCCGAAATCGCGCAGTCGCCGGAAGCTTGCAAGCTCGAACGTGCCAAGTACGTGACGCCGCGCATCCAGGCGATGAGCGAGAAAGACATCCTGAACACCTTCCAGATCACCCAGTCGATGGGTGCCTGGTGGACGACGCCGACCTGCTGCTAAGCAGGTTTGCCAGCGTCCCAGGGCGGTCACAGAATGAGTGCCTTGGCCGTTGATGTCGAACGCCCGCTCGCGGGCGCGCTGGCTGCTATCAAAAACAAGGTCCCCGCCGAGGTCTTTTCCGCGACCGCCGTGATGGCGGATCGTAGGGTCACGCTCGAAAGCGACGACGAGACGCTGTTCGACGACTTCTTCGTCGCGTTCGGCGGACCGGGACCGATTCGCGGCCGGATCGATACGCCTAGCGACATCCGCATCGAGCTTCGGGCGCACGTCCATCGCGGCTATGGCTGGTTCCGGGTCAGCGGCAGCAACGATCTTCCCTTGGACGGCCACGAATTCAGCTTCGCGGTCGAAGTCGAGCAGGGCACGTTCGACCGCATGCCGGCGTCCGAGCCTGGCTGGCTTAACTTCGCTTTCCGCGGCACCGGCGTGGTGGCTTTCGCCTTCCAGGACCGCGACTGCCTGTTCTCGCTGGAAACCCATTGGCGGCGTAGCTTCATCTGGTTCCTGTTCTGGCGCCTGCTGCGCACGCGGCCGGACGCGATCTTCTTCCACGCCTCGTCGCTGGGAATTTTCGGCGAGGGCACGATCTTCGCCGGCCGCACCGGCGGCGGAAAATCCACGACCTCCGTCGCGCTGGCGGCGCGCGGTCACAATTTCCTCAGCGACGAGATCGCCTGTTACGTGCCGGCGACCGGCATGCTGCACCCCTACCGCCGCCCGGTCGGCATCCGCCCGGGACCGCGCGCCGGCGCGCTCAACCGCGCCTTGCCGCCGGAGGCCGCCGCCAAGATCGAGCGCGACGGCTTCGTGCGCCTCGAAATCCATAAGCTGCTGGCGGTGGAGCCGGCGCGGCCGTTCCCGCTGCGCCGCGTCGTGTTCCTGCGCGGCTTCGCCGACAAGCCTTCGCTGACGCGGATCGCGCCGGGGCGCGCCGAGATCGTCGAGATCCAGCCGCTCATGAGTTCCTTCCTCAACGAGTCGCACAGCCGCCGCGTCTTCGAACTGACACGCCTGCTGTCGCGTGCCAAAGTCTATGCCCTGAACCCCGGCGAGCCCGACGAGACGGCGCGCTATCTTGAAGAGGCGTTTGCCAAGGAATGACGACGACCGTGAACGACCGTGGCCGCGCCATCGCGACCTTCCGCCATGTCAGCGTCTGGCTGATGGAGACCGCAGCCGCCTGGACGCCGACGGCGCCCGAAATGGAAGCCAAGGTCATGCTCGGCCGCCACATCTGGGATTTCGCGCAGATGGCCGACGCCCTGGGCAAGCGCACCTTCGAGCTGCGCAAGCCGATGCACCACACGGTGCCGCCGGTGCCAGCTTATCTCGCCTTCCTCGCCGAAGTCGCTGCGGCCAAGACGACCGCAGATCGCGTCGCCGCGCTGTATGACGGCGTCATTCCCGGGCTGATCGCGCGCTATCGCGCCTATGTCGCCGCCGCCGATCCGATCATGGACGAGCCCTCGGTGGTGATCATCGAGAACATCGTACGCGAGCTGGAGCGCCAGCGCCGCGATGCCGCCGCGCTGCGCCAGGAGCTGAAGCTGTCGGCGTCGTCGCCGGCGCTCGCTGCGCGCGAAGCCGCGCTCAAGGAATTCTATGCCGTGACGGTGGATGCATGAGCGACATCGGCTATTTCCAGGTCGGCAACATGACGCTGCGCGACGCGCCGGCACGCGAGGACTGCTTCACCGTCGTCTATCGCGATGCCGAGATGCACGAATATCCCGAGATGTCGGAAGAATGGCGGCGCGAGACCCTGCATCGCCACATGACCAACGAGATAACGAGCATCGACATCGCCGCCGCCTGTCTCGCCGAATTTCCCGACGCGCCCTGGGAGCTTCGCCTGGAACTGGCGCGCCAATGCTGGGACGAAACGCGGCATGTGCGCGTCCTCCATCGCCGCCTGCGCGAGCTCGGCGGCTTCAAGGGCGAATTTCCGATCAGCGTGCTGGAATGGAACGTCACCTGCGCGCTCGATAACCTGCCCGGCCGCCTCGCGACCCAGAACCGCACGCTGGAAGCCGGCGCCATGGACGTCGTGAAGGGCCTGGCGCGCCACATCCGCGCCAATGGCGACGAGCGCACCGCCGACGTGCTCGAAGGCATCCTGACCGACGAAGTGCAGCATGTGCGCTTCGCCAATCGCTGGATCCGCCGTCTGGCGCAGGAAGACCGCCGCGTCCTGATGAAGATTGCCGCCGCGGTGCGCTTCCTTGCCGCCGCCAACGCCAAGTTCCAGATCGAGGCCGGCGAGGTGAACGCCGTCGGCAAGGTGCTGGAAGCGCCGGAAGACCGCATCCCGGCGGTGAACGTGGAGGACCGCCGCCTCGCCGAATTCACCGAGGACGAGATCCACGAGATCCTGCGTCAGGCCGGCTTCAACGCCATCGTCCCCGCCGAGGCCGAGGCATGAGCGGGGCGAAGAAATTGTTCGGCGACGAGCCGGCGCGCGACGCCCGCTTCGACGTCAAGACGGTGTGGCGCGACATGACCAACCTGCCGCACGACCATGCCGACTCGCACCAGGAATTCCTTCACCGCCAACTCAACGAAGAGCTGAACAGCCTGGAAATCGCGGCCCGCAACCTCGTCGACTTCCCGCAAGCCGATTGGGATTTGCGCATGGCGATCGCGCGGCAATGTGCCGACGAAGCCCGGCACGCCATCGCCTTCCGCCGCCTGCTGGAGAAGCGCGGCGGCCATGTCGGACAGTATCCGGTGCTGAATTTCCAATACCGCATCATGACCGGCATCCCATCGCTGATCGGCCGCCTCGCGGTGGCCAATCGCAGCTTCGAGGCCTCCGGCATCGACGCCATCCAGGACGGCATCGAATCCTCGCGCCGCCGCGACGACGTCGAGTTCACCACCCTGTTCGACGCCCAGCTTGCCGACGAGGTGCAGCATGTGCGCTTCGCCAATGTCTGGATCAAGAAGCTGATCGACCGCGAAGGCGGCCGCGCCGTGATGGACCTGGCGCGCGGCGTCTCGCAGGCCGACGAGGCCTTCAAGCAGGTGGTCGGCGACGATGTCGTGGTCTTCCCGGTCGCCAGCGACATCCGCCGCGAGGCCGGCTTCACCGAAGACGAGATCGAGAACGCCCAGATATTGGTGGCGCGTCAGTGACGCCTGCGGCCCCGCTGTCGCAAGCCGAACTCGAGGCCGTTGCAACGATCTGGAAGCGCCAGCGGCGCGAACTCTCCACCGCCTTCGGCGGCACCAGCATGCTGCCGGCGATCGCGCCGGGGCATGACGTGATCGTCGATTGCGGCCGCGAGCCCGGCGTCGGCGACGTCGCCGTGTTCCGTTTCGGCAACCAGTTGGGCGTGCACCGCGTCGCGGCGCGCGGCACAAGCTGGCTCTTGACCTGGGGCGACGCCAATCCCTTGCCCGACGAGCCGATCGCTCCGGCCCAGGTGCTGGGCGTGATCCGCGATCCCGCCGCGTTCCGCCGCGGCGCGGCGCGCGCCATGCTGTTATGGTTTATCGCCGCGCCCGGCGCGTCCGCCGAACGATTGACGCGCCGCGTGAGGCTCCTATACGCTGCGAAAACTGCATATGCGCGGGGGCCCATCGTCTTTGTCGGCAAGGCTCTGCGCGCCCTCTTCCGCCGAGGGGTGCAATGGTAGACTCGACATATGTCGCGGCTGAGACGCGCAATCCCATCGCGGGACTTTATCGGCGGCTGTCCGCCAATCCGTGGATCGTCTCGCCGGCGTTCGACGTCTTCCTGCTGATCTTCGCGCCGCTCGCGACCCTGCCGATCATGGCGGGACTCTATTTCCGCATTCCCATCCTCGCCATCGGCGGCGGCATGACGCTGGCCTTCGCCCATTACAGCTCCTCGCTCTCGTTCTATTTCTGGGACGAGAACCGCGACTATCACCGCAAACGCTGGCTCGCGTTCTTCGCCGGGCCGGTGCTGCTCGGCGCTGCCTATATCCTGCTGCTCGGCCTGCGAGTGCCCTACGTCATCCAGTTCGTGCTGTTCTTCTGGAACACCTGGCACGTCTCGCGCCAGAATTGCGGCGTGCTCTCGCTCTACCGCACCCGCGCCGGCGCGTCGGACCCAGTGCAGAAGAGTGCCGCCAACCGCGCCATCATCGCGGTCAGCCTGTTCCTGGCGGTGTGGAACATCCAGACCCACAAGGAGGTCGCGGCGTTGTTCGGCCTCGCCTCGTTCGCCGATTTGACGCTGCTGGTGAAGATCGGCACCGCGCTCGCCGCCGTCTTCTTCTGCGGCCAGCTCGCCATCGCCATGGTCCGCCGCAAGGAGAAGCTCGGCCTGCCCGAAGGGCTCTTCCTCGCCTCCAGCCTGGTGTTCTTCTATCCCTATATCTTCATCCACAATTCGGAGGTCGCGACCTTCGCGATGCTGCTGCCGCATTACGTGCAGTACATGGCGCTGGTGTGGCTGCTGCACCGGCGCAAATTCGGCGGCGCGCGGCAGGGCACGAATCTCGCGCTGCGCGGCATCAGCTCCAGGCTCTATCTGCTCATCCCGGTGCTGGCGGCGGTCGGCGGCTCGTTCTATCTGTTGAACAACTACTCGAACGCGCATGGCTATCGCTACTGGTTCGAAAGCCTCTATCTCTTCATCGCCTTCGAGCACTTCTATCTCGACGGCCTGATCTGGTCGTTCCGCCAGCCGCATGTGCGCCAGACCATCCTGCCGTTCCTGGTGCGGCGGCCGGATGCGGCGGCTTAGGCGATGACCGCGATGGTGTTGCCGCATTGGCTGTCCTGGGTGCTGGAGCGGGCGCAGCTGCATCTGCTGAGCGCCGCGTCGCTGCGCGACTATGCCAAGCTCGGCGCCATCCTGGCGATCACGCTGGCGCTGGAGATGATCAGCCGCAAGAACTGGCGCCTGCGCTACGGTTCGCGCAATTTCCGCGTCGATCTCATTTATTACGTCTTCTACTACAGCGGCCTCTATCACATCCTGATCTTCGCCTGGATGTACCGCATCCTGGTGCGGCTGGTGGCGGAGCATGCGCCGTTCCTGCAGCTGAATCTGCTGTCGCATCTGCCGCCGGCGCTGCAGGTGGTGACGCTGATCGTGGCGGCCGATTTCCTGGGCTATTGGATGCATCGCCTGATGCATTCCAACCGCGTGTTCTGGGCGTTCCACAGCATCCACCATTCGCAGACGACGCTGACGGCGGTCACCAATTACCGCTTCCATGTCGTGGACGAGACGCTGCGACGCCTCATCCTCTTCATCCCGTCGCAAATTCTCGGCGTCGGCGTCGAGATTTGGCTGCTCGCCGATTTCCTGATGGCGTGGATCCTGCTCGTGCAGCATTCGGAATGGGATTGGACCTATGGCCCGCTCGGGCGCGTCTTCGTAAGCCCGGTGTTCCACCGCAAACACCACTCGACCGATTTCGCGCTGCAGAACAGCAATTTCTCGATGCTGTTCACCTTTTGGGACGATCTGTTCGGCACCGCGGAGCGCCAGCGGCCGCCGCCGACCGAGTACGGCCTCGCCGGCAATCCCATTCCCGAACGCTTCTTCGCGCAGCTGATCCATCCCTTCGTCGAGATCGCCCGCGGGTTTCGCCAGCCGCAAGCGGTGCCGGCCGTTCTTCCCAGCGGCGGCGAGTGATCCCGCGCGCGCTGTGGCCCATCCTGTGGCGGCTCGCGGCCGGCGGTGCCTGGCCGCCGCCCGGCGGCGCCGACCTCAAGCCGTTCTTCGCACTCGTCATCGAGCAGCAACTGCTGCCGCTGCTGATGGACGATGAGACCGTTCCGCCGCCGATCGCCGCCGCCAAGGCGAACTACCGCGCCTTGAACGCGCTCTATCGCAAGCGCTTCGAGATCAGCCGCGCCGCGACTCTGGAGCTGCTGCGCGCCGGTGGCGCCGACTCGTTTCTGTTTGAGAAGGGCGCCGACTATCGCCACCGCCTCTATGACCGGCCCGAGCTGCGCCCGATGCTCGACATCGACGTCCTGGCGCCGCCGGCGCTGTTGCCGGCGCTGGTCGCGCGGCTCGAAGCGGCGGGCTACCCGCGCCGTCACGCCTCGTTCGGCGCCGGCTGGGCGCCGGGACATTACGAAATTCTGTTCGAGATCGGCGGCGTCACCGTCGAAATCCATCGCAGCATCGGCCAGCGCATCCGCGCCGCGATCGACTATGACGGGTTGTGGGCGCGCCGCGAGCATTTCGAGCGCGACGGCATCGCCGGCTGGCGCTTGAGCGGCGCCGACGCCGTGCTGGCGCATGCCGTCAACCTCGCCAAGGACGAGTTCAGTTCCCAGCTCAACCGCTTCGTCGATTTCCATCTGCTGCTGCAGCGCTGTCAGCCGGAGCTGCCGCTCTGCGTCGCGCGCGCCAAGGCCTGGGGCGTCGAGCGGGCCTTGTTCGGCGCCTTGCACATCACCACCGCTCTGTTCGACGAGGCGCGGACGGCGCCGGCCGAAGCGGCGATGGCGGCGCTGCTCGATGCGCCAACGCGGACCTTTCTGGTCAGCCGCGTCCTGCCGGACCGTGCCCGCGAGGCCGGCGGTCATGGCAGCCGTGGCCGTCAGCTCTGGCGAAAGTTCGCGCTGATGGACCGCCCCTGGCGGCGCGCCCTGTTCGCCGGCCTGTGGGGCTACGAAACCGCGATCGGCACGCTCTTGGGCTGGCGCACGCAGCGCGAACGCGCCAAGGCGGCGAACGGATGACCAACGCGGCCACACTCGACCGCGCCGTCGCTCAGGCGCACATCCCCAGCCTGCTGCTGGCGACCATCCATTTGACCGGCGACACGTCGTTCCTGAGCGCGGAATTCAAGCCGGCCTATCCGCTGTTCGCCGACGGCGACAGCGGCATTCCCGCCGACAAGCAGCGCCTCGTCCGCGCCGCCGCCAAGGCCGCGATGCTGGCGCATATCGGCGGCAAGCCGCTGGCGCCGCCGCCGTCGCACGATCTCATCCGCCGGATGATGGATTTCACCGCGGGCACCGCCGTGCCGGAGCGCTATGTCGCCTTCTTGCGCAGCGAGCTTGGCCTCGGCGCGGCCGCCGAATTGCCGCCGCGCCTGCGCACCGCCAAGAAGGTGATCGTCATCGGCGCCGGCATGTCCGGGCTGCTGATGGCGGTGAAGCTGAAAGAGGCCGGCGTCGATTTGCGGATCGTCGAGAAGAGCGCCGAGGTCGGCGGCACTTGGTTCGAGAATTCCTATCCCGGCTGCCGCGTCGATACCCCGAACCACCTGTACTCTTATTCCTTCGAGCCCAACCACGCCTGGCCGCAGCGCTATTCGACGCGCGACGTGCTGCTCGACTATTTCCGCGGCGTCGCCGGCAAGCACGATCTGCGCCGCCGCACCCTGTTCGAGACGCGTGTCGTCGCCTGCACCTTCGACGACGCGGCCTGCCGCTGGACGGTCGTAATCGAGGACAAGACCGGCGCCCGCTCGACGCTTGAAGCCGATGCCGTGGTCTCGGCGGTCGGCCAGCTCAACCAGCCGCTTCTTCCGGTCATCGCCGGCCGCGAGTCCTTCGCCGGCGCGGCGTTTCACTCGGCGCAATGGCGGCATGACGTCGATCTGACGGGCAAGCGCGTGGCGGTGATCGGCACCGGCGCCAGCGCCTATCAATTGGTGCCCGAGATCGCGCCACGCGCCAAGGAATTGCTCGTGTTCCAGCGCTCGGCACCCTGGCCGATGCCGACCGGCGACTATCACGATCCGGTCGGCGACGGCGAAAAATGGCTGCTCGAGCATTTTCCGTTCTACGAGAAATGGTATCGCGCCCGGCTGTTCTGGCGCATGACCGGCGACGCTTTCGCGGCGGTGAAAGCCGACCCGGCTTGGCGCGGGCCGGCGGCGACCATCAGCCGCGCCAACGCCGTCATGCGCGTGCTGCTGGTCTCGCAGCTGCGCAAGCAATTCGACCAGGCCTCGCCGCTGTTCGACAGCGTCGTGCCGGACTATCCCTTCGGCGGCAAGCGGCCGCTGCGCGACAACGGGCTGTGGGTCCGCACCCTTCACCGCGGCAATGTCCGCCTGGTGACCGATGCCATTCGCCAGATCGTGCCCCGGGGGATCGTCACCGGCGACGGCCAGGAGCACGCGGCCGACGTCATCGTCTATGCCACCGGGTTTCGCGCCAGTTCCTTCCTGTCGACGTTCGAGGTCGCCGGCCGCGGCGGCGTCACGCTCGAGGATCGCTGGCGCGGCGACGCGCGCGCCTATCTCGGCATCACGGTGCCGGATTTTCCGAACTTCTTCCTCCTGTTCGGTCCCAACACCAACGTCGTCGTCAACGGCAGCATCGTCTTCCAGTCGGAATGCGCCGCGCACTATGTCCTGGGCTGCCTGGCGCTTCTGGAACGCGCCGGTGCCAAGGCGCTGGTGCCGCGCGGAGAGGTCTATCGCGCCTTCAACGACAAGATCGATGCCGCCAACCGCATGATGGCGTGGGGCGCGCCGCAGGTTTCCAGCTGGTACAAGAACGCCAGTGGCCGCGTCAGCCAGAACTGGCCGTTCCCGCTCCTCGACTATTGGGCCGCGACGCGCCAGCCCGACCCGGCCGATTTCGAATTGCTGGGTGCAAACGGCGCGGCATGAACATCGATCCCTACGCCCTCGCCGCCATCATCGTGGCGCCCTTCATCGGCAGCTTCCTGGCCGTGATCGCGATCAGACAGCCGCAGCAGCGCACCATCCTGTTCGGCCGTTCGGCCTGCGACGCTTGCGGCCACAAGCTGGGACCGCTCGAACTGATTCCGCTGCTGAGCTTCGTTGCCCAGCGCGGCCGCTGCCGGGCCTGCGGCGCGAAGATCGATGCCGTGCATCCCATCCTCGAAGGCGGCTGTCTCGCCGTCGCAGTCTGGGCGGCCTTCGTCACGCCGGGCTGGATCGTCGTTGCGAGTTGCCTGCTGGGCTGGACGTTGCTGACCTTGGCGGCGATCGATTGGCGCACAGGCCTGTTGCCCGACGTGCTGACGTTGCCGCTCGCCGTTCTGGGCCTCGCCATCACGGCCGTCATCGATCCGTCGTCGGCGGTCGACCATGCCATAGGCGCGGTGGCCGGATTTATTTCTTTCGCCGCGCTTGCTGCAATCTATCGGCGCTTGCGTGGCCGCGACGGTCTCGGCTTGGGCGACGCCAAGCTGCTGGCGGCATCCGGTGCCTGGCTGTCCTGGAGCGGCCTGCCAACCGTCGTGCTGTTCGCCGCCATCATCGGTCTTGGCTTGGTACTGGCGCTGCGCCTGGCGGGCAGGGCAGTCGAAGCGACGGGACGGATTGCGTTCGGCCCGGCATTGGCGGCCGCGACCTGGATCGTCTGGCTCTACGGACCGCTGGTGCCCGCCGGCTAACGCCACGCCAGCACCAGATAGGGCTTCGCCGCATCGCCGGTGAATTCGACGACCGCGACGCGCGTGACATGGGCGCGGCCTGCATCCGCCTGCGCCGTCAGCGTGAACACCGCGCCGGGCGCGGCACGCGCGACCGGTTGATCGCCGGGTTGCCGCGGCTGATCGCGCGCCTTCAGCATCTGGGCGATGGCCTGCTCGTCCATCCCAGGCAGCGCGCGCAGGACGTCGCGCGGCGCGACGCTCTGCTCGACGGCGCCGCTTCTGCCATAGACGGTGAGCGCCGGCGCGGCGCGGGCGAACAAGGCGCGCGACATGCCCGGCACGGCCAGCACTTCTTCCACCGCATGGAACGGCGCCGTGCTCGGACCGCCGCCGGCGGGCGGCGCGCGCCGTGCCACGATGCGGTCCGCCAGCGCGCCGGCGTCGCCCGCCGTCACGCCCGCAGACACGAACAGGCTCTTGAGCAGCGCCGCGTCGGCGAAATTGAGATTGATCCGTCCCGCTTCGTCCTGGATTCGCAGCTGCACGGCAGTGCCGTCGAAGTCGATGGCGGCAGGGGTGCCGTCGGCGCGCGGGGCGGCGCGGCTGTCGAGCAGCGACAGGATGCCCTTGGCGACCGCGGCATCGGCGATGGCGCCGCCGCGCGCCGCGTCCCAGACATTGCGTTCGATCTGCGCCGAGGTCACGGTGGCCGCCAGCATCGCGGCGGCGATCAGCGCCAGGATCGAGACGCCCCACAGGACCGAGACGAGCGCCAGGCCGCGCTGTGCCGGCCGGCGCTTCATTTTTGCAGCAGGGTCTGCAGCGCCGGCAGCTTGCGCCGCAATTCCGCCGTCGCGGCGCGGGCCTTCTGCAGATTGTCGACGACATGCGGCGAGATCAGGACAATGAGCTCGGTGCGGGCGACCTTGTTGCTCTTGGTCCCGAACAGGCCGCCGAGCACCGGTATCTCCGAGAGGTAGGGCAGGCCGCTGCTGCCGCGGGTCTTGCTGTCCCGGATCAGGCCGCCCAGCGCGATGGTCTCGTTGTCCTGCACCGCGATGGTGCTGTCGATCTTGCGCTGCGTGATGGTCGGCGAGTCGAGCGTCGAGGTGTTGGTGGCGGCGACGTCGCTGACCTCCTGGCTGATGTCCATCGTCACCATGCCGCCCTGGTTGACGCGCGGCGTGATCTTCAGGATGACGCCGGTGGCGCGGTATTCGATGGTGTTGATGACCGGCGAGGAACCGCCGACCACGCTCTGCGCCTGCGAAGTCGCGATCGGCACCTGGTCGCCGACCTGCAGCGTCGCCTGATGATTGTTCAGCACCATGATCTCGGGCGACGACAGCACCTCGACATGGGTGACTTGCGACAGCGTGTTCAGCACCACGCGGATGTCGGGCGCCCGCGTGAACAGATAGGAGAAGCCGGGGAACACCTGCCCGACGATGGCGGAGGTGGAATTGGACAGCGCGACGGTGTTCTCGCCGTCGGGCTGGAACAGATACTGCACGCCATATTGCAGCTGGTTGGTCAGGGTCACTTCGGCGATGGAAGCTTCCAGCAGCACCTGCAGCGGCGCGGCGTCGAGCTGGCGCAGCGCCGCCTCGATCGTCGCGTATTCCTGCGGCGTGCCGTAGATCACCACCGCGTTGTTGTTCTCGTCCGCCGTGATGGTGGCGGCGCCCGCTGGCGTGCCGGACGAGCCGCTGTCGTCGATCAGACCGGTTC
>CAYXMO010000006.1:0-36425 GCA_964465935.1 uncultured Rhizobium sp. | reverse complement strand
GCTGTCGGCGGCGGAGAGCGCGAGTTCGATGGCGGCGGCGACGGCGGGATCGGCGCCGTCGGCGAGCAGGTCGGCGAGCTGGGCGTGCTCGCGCACCGCAAGGCGGGCGAGGAACGGGCTGTTGCCGAAGATCGCGGCGAGGACGGCGCGGTCGGCATCGGCGGGGACGAAGCCGTGCTCGGCGAGCGCGTCGAAGGTGCGTGTCGCGCGGGCGGGGTCGAAGGGCGCTGGGAGTGTGGTGTTCGCGAACGCGGTCATCTGCTCAGAATGTCATGGCCCGTGAATGCGGGCCACCAAAGGTTTCACGCGGAGGCGCGGAGACGCGGAGGATCGAGCGCAACTCCGCGATCTCCGCGGCTCCGCGTGAAGCATTTGTTGCCGCTTCGCGGTGAGGCAGTGGGTTGCCGTGAAGTGCGTCGATTCTTCTGCCACACCCCCTCACCCCAGCCCTCTCCCCCGAAGGTGGAGAGGGCGAAGTTCTTAGCGTGCTCGCAAAATCGGTCTGGGAAACCGGATCGTGGCGCGCAGGCCTGGGTGGTTGTCTTCCAGCACCAGCTCTGCGTCGTGCAGCCGCGCCGCGGCGGCGACCAGGCTCAAGCCCAGGCCGGTGCCCGGCGAATTGCGGCTGGCCTCCAGGCGCACGAAGCGTTCGACGACGCGGGCGCGTTCGTCCGCCGGGATGCCGGGGCCGGTGTCGGCGACGCGCAACTCGACGCCCGAGGGAGTCTCCAGCGCCGTCACCGTCACCTCGCCGCCCGCCGGCGTGTATTTGATCGCGTTGTCGACCAGATTGGCGAGCGCCTGGGAGATCAGGCTGCGATTGCCGTCGATCATGGTGGCGCCGGCGGGCGCGATCTTGAGCGTGACACCCTTCTCCTCCGCCAGCGGGGCGTAGAGTTCCGCCATGTCGAGCGCGATGGGGGCGAGATCGATCGGCGCCATCTCGCCGCGCGCCACGCCGGCATCGGCCTCGGCGATCAGGAGCAGGGCGTTGAAGGTCGCGATCAGCGAGTCGGTCTCGGCGACGGCGGCTTCGATCTCGCCCGCTTCGTTGCTCGCGGGGTCGAGGTGGCGCAGCGTGGTCTCCAGCCGGTTGCGCAGGCGGTTGAGCGGCGTGCGCAGGTCGTGCGCGACCGAGTCGGTGACCTCGCGCACGCCCTTCATCAGCCGCTCGATGCGGTCGAGCATGGCGTTGAGGTTCTCGGCCAGGGCGTCGAACTCGTCGTGGCGGGCGCCGATGGGCACGCGGCGGGTGAGGTCGCCGTCGATGATCTCGGCGCTGGTGCGGTTGATCGAGTCGAGGCGCGCCAGCATGTTGCGGCTCATCATCGCGCCGCCGACCAGGCCGAGCAGCAGGATGAGACCGACGGTCCAGGGCAGCGTGGTGGTGAAGAGCCGCTCGGTCAGATAGCGCTCGTGCACGTCGCGCGCCACCAGCAGGAAGGCGCCGCCGGCCAGCGCGAAGACACGGCCGCGGGCGCGGCGGGTTTCCAGCTTGTTGTCGATGTGGCGGTCGTAGTCGAACTCGACGAAGCTGTCGGACTGGGTCATCGGCTCGGGCCAGGAGTCCAGATTGCCGGCGATCGGGATGCGCGTCTGGTTGGCGAGGAGGTAGAGGCCGAGCCCCGGATGCTCGGAGCGGGCGCGCACCACCTGGTCGAGGCCGTAGAGGCCGAGCTGCTGGTATTGCTCCGACAGTCCCGCGATCTCGGCTTCGATGGTTTGGTCGGTCTGCGCGTCGAGCGCGCGCTTGGTGTTCCAATAGGTGAAGGCGATCAGCGCCGCGACGCTGATCGCGAACACGGCGACATAGACCAGAACGATGCGATAGGCCTGGGTGCGAAGGATGTTAGGGGCGCGCACGACTTAGGCCGCCGGCCGCGCCGCCCGTATCATGTAGCCGGCGCCGCGCACCGTGTGCAGCAGCGCGGTGTCGAAGCCCTTGTCGATCTTGGCGCGCAGGCGCGAGATGTGGACGTCGATGACGTTGGTCTGGGGATCGAAGTGATATTCCCAGACGCTCTCCAGCAGCATGGTGCGGGTCACCACCTGGCTGGCATGGCGCATGAGATATTCGAGCAGGCGGAATTCGCGCGGCTGCAGGTCGATCGCCGCGCCGGCGCGTTGCGCGGTGCGGGTGAGGAGGTCGAGCTCGAGATCGCCGACCTGAAGCCTGGTCTTGACCGATTGCGGCGAGCGGCGGCGCAGCAGCGCGTCGACGCGGGCGAGCAGCTCGACGAAAGCATAGGGCTTGGTCAGATAGTCGTCGCCGCCGGCTTTCAGACCCTTGACCCGGTCGTCGACCTCGCTGAGCGCCGAGAGGAACAGCACCGGCGTGACGTTGGAATGCTCGCGCATGTCGGCGACGACTTTGAGCCCGTCCATCTTGGGCAGCATGCGGTCGATGATCGCGACGTCGTAAGGCCGCGACAGCGCCAGCGTCAGGCCGGTCTCGCCGTCGGCGGCGTCGTCCACGACATGGCCGGCCTCCTTCAGCCCGTTGACCAGGTAGCGCTGGGCTTCCAGATCGTCTTCGACAACGAGAATGCGCATCGGCCCACCTTCCGAAGTTACAAAAAGGGTCCGCGCCGGCGGCAGCAACGGGGGGGATGGGGCCGCCACCACCGGCGCGGGGGCCGGACATCGCGGCTTTCGCCACGCTGCCCGGTACGCGTGAAACTCAAGCTTGTCCGATCTCCACGGCGACGAAGCGCGTGCCGCCCTGGGTCGCGACCAGGAGCAGAACGGTGTGATGGCCCGCGGTGCGCGCGGCGGCGATCTGCGCGAGGATGTCGCGCGGGCTGTGCACCGGCTTGTTGGCAACCGAGAGCACGACGTCGCCGGGCTGGATGCCCTTGTCGCCGGCGTCGCTGTCGGGATCGACGCGCGTCACCAGGACGCCGTCGATGCTCTCGTCGATGTTGAAGTTGCGGCGCGCCTCCGGCGTCACCGCGGCGAGGCCAAGGCCCATCGCCTGCAGATTGGCTTCGCCGTTGTTGGCGCCCTGGGCGTCGTCGCGGCTGTCCGGATCCTCGCCGTTGGACGCGACGCGCTGGTCGGGCCGGTTGCCGATCTTGGCGGTGATGGTCTTGACCTGGCCGTTGCGCAGCACGGTGAAGGCGGCGCTGCTGCCGGCCGGAAGCGAGGCGATGTGGCGGGTGAGGTCGCGGCTGTCCTCGACGGTGCGGCCGTTGAGGGCGGTGACGACGTCGCCCTGCTGGAAGCCGGCCGTCGCGGCGGGGCCGCCGGGCACGACTTCGGCGACGATGGCGCCTTTGGGGCTGGGGATGTTCAAGGTCGTCGCGATCTCGGGCGTGATCGACTGGATGTTGACGCCGAGATAGCCGCGGTCGACATGGCCGTGCGCCTGGAGCTGCGCGATCACGTCGTGGATGACGGTCGCCGGGATCGCGAAGCCGATACCGACGCTGCCGCCGGACGGCGAATAGATCATCGAGTTCATGCCGATAACCTGGCCGCGCAGATCGAAGGTCGGACCGCCGGAATTGCCGCGGTTGATCGGCGCGTCGATCTGGATGAAGTCGTTATAGGGGCCGGCGCCGATGTCGCGGCCGAGCGAGGAGACGATGCCGGCGGTGACCGAGTTGGAGAGGCCGAACGGGTTGCCGACCGCGACCACCCAGTCGCCGACGCGCACGGCGCGGTCGTCGCCGAACTCGACGGTGGGCAGCGACTTGTCGCTCTTGACCTTGAGCAGCGCGACATCGGTCAGAGGATCGGTGCCGATCAGCTTGGCTTCGAAGCTGCGCCCGTCGGGCAGCTTCACCGTGATCTTGCGGGCGTTCTCGATGACGTGATTGTTGGTGACGACGAAGCCGGCGTGATCGATGATGAAGCCCGAGCCGGCGCTGATCGCCTTGCGCGGGGCACGCGGCTGGCCGCCGCCCTGGCCGTATTGGTTGAAGAAGTCGCGGAACGGCGCCGGCAGGGCGTCGACTTGCGAGGGGCCGGTCTCGATGGTCTCGGCGGTGATGGTGACGACGGCGGGGCTGACGCGCTCAACCAGATCGGCGAAGCTGAACGGGGCGCCGTTCTCCAGCATGCGCGGCGTGGTGGCGCGCACCGGCTCGGCGGCGGCGACGACGCGCGGCGCGGGCTGCACCTCGGCAACCGGGCGGACGCCGGGGACGAAGGCGAAGGCGCTGAGGCCGACCAGCACGACGGCGGCGGCGGTTCCCATCGCCACGGCGCGGCTATGACGCCGAAGAATGGGGCGCAGAATGAAGTTGGGCTTTTGCTCGGACATTCTTGCTCTCCTAGACCCCGGGGCCTGTGATACGCCCAGTACAGGGCCAATCTTGCTCAATTCATTCCAAAACATTAACACTGCGTAATCAGGACCCCAAGCAGCGGGTTCTCGCGCGACTGTGAGGATCGTGTCCGGGGCGTCGCCTTACGGCGTTCGACCGGCCCGGATCACCACCCCTATGGCGACACCCGCGGCCAATATCAACACAACAAAAGGTGTCAGCCATAAGGCATAGGTGCTGGCGTCGAAGGGCGGCTGCATCAGGATGAAATCGCCGTAACGGGCGACGAGAAATTTCTTGATCTGGTCGTCGCTTTCCCCGGCGGCGATGTGGGCGCGGATCAGGGCGCGCAGATCGGCGGCGAGCGGTGCATTGGACTCGTCGATCGACTCGCCCTGGCACACCATGCAGCGCAATTCTTTCTGCAGCGCGCGCGCGCGCGCTTCCTGCGCCGGATCGGCGAGCGTGCCGGGCGCGGGCACCGCTAACGCCGCGGTGGCGCTGAACACCAAGAACAGAGCGGCGAGCAGGCGCCTCATTCGGCGGGCGCTGGCGTCGCAGCGGGAAGGTTGGCGCTGCGGCGCAAGCGTCCGAACAGCGCCGCGAAACCGCCCAGCGCCATCACCACGGCACCGAGCCAGATCAAGGGCGCCAACGGATTGACATAGGCGCGCAGCACCCAATGGGTGTCGTCGCGGCGGTCGCCCAGTGCGAGATAGAGATCGTTGACGATGGTGGTGCGGATCGCGGTCTCGGACGTCTCCTGGCGCTCGGCGGGGAAGATGCGGCGCTCGGGATGCATCACGGCGAGGGTGCGGCCGCCGGAGAGCACGGTGACGCTGGCGCGCGCCGCCGTGTAATTCGGTCCAGCGGCGCCGGCGACGCCGTCGAGGCGCAGCGTGTAGCCGGCGATCTGCATGCTCTCGCCGGCTTTGAGGACTTCGAGCCCTTCGCTGCGCCACAGCGTGGTGCCGGCGACGCCGAGCAGCGTGACCGCGAGACCGGCATGCGCCAGCGCCGAAGCCAGCGCGCTGAACTGGAAGCTGCGCCCCCGGATGTCGATGACGCTGGCGCTGATCAGCCAGGCGGCAACCGCGAAGGCGCCGGCGGCAGCCAGGGCGCGCGGCGCGGCGAAGGCCAGCGCCACCAGCGCCGCGATGGCGGCGAGCGCAAAGGCGGGGGCCAGCGTGCGCAGCGCCTCAACAAGATTGCCCTTCTTCCAGCCCAGGCGCGGTCCGAACGGCACCAGGATCAGGAGCGCAGCGAAGATCGGCGCGAAGGTCATGGCAAAGTAGGGCGGACCGACAGACAGCTTGGTGCCGGTCAGCGAGTCCAGGATCAAGGGATAGAGCGTCCCTAAGAACACCGTCGCGGTGGCCGCGACGAGGAAGACGTTGTTGATCAGCAGCGTGGTCTCGCGGCTGGCGGGTTCGAACGACGCGCCCGTCTCCAGGCTGGGTGCGCGCCAGGCGAACAGCGCCAAGGCGCCGCCGATAGCGCCGAAGATCAGGCCGAGGATATAGAGCCCGCGCGCCGGATCGGACGCGAAGGCGTGCACCGAGGAGAGCACGCCGGAGCGCACCAGGAAGGTGCCGATCAGGCTCAGCGAGAAACCGGCGATGGCGAGCAGCAGCGTCCAACTGCGAAACGCGCCGGTGCGCTCGGTCGCCAGCGCCGAATGCAGCAGCGCGGTCGCGATCAGCCACGGCATCAGCGAGGCGTTCTCGACCGGGTCCCAGAACCAGAAGCCGCCCCAGCCGAGCTCGTAATAGGCCCACCACGAGCCGAGCGCGATGCCCAGCGTCAGCGCGATCCAGGCCGCGAGCATGAAGGGCCGCGCGGCGCGGGCCCAGTCGCGCTCGCGCGTGATCAGCGCCGCGGCGGCGTAAGCGAAAGCGGCGGAGAGGCCGACATAGCCGGTGTAGAGCATCGGCGGATGCACCGCGAGGCCGAAATCCTGCAGCAGCGGGTTGAGGCCATCGCCCTCGAACGGCGCGGGATCGAGGCGCAGGAAGGGATTGGAGGTGAAGAGTATAAAGAGGATGAAAGCGGCGGCGATCAGGCCCTGGACGCCGAGCGCGGCGCTGGTCAACCGCTCGCTGCCGCGCCTGGCCCAGGCGACGGCGGCGGTGTAGATGCCGAGCACCAGCACCCACAGCAGCATCGAACCTTCGTGGTTCCCCCACACGCCGGAGATCTTGTAGATCAGCGGCTTCAGCGTGTGCGAGTTCTGCGCCACGTTGAGGATCGAGAAATCGTCGCGCACCGAGGCCCAGGTCAGCGCTCCGAACGACAGCGCGATGAAGACGAACATCCCCGCCGCGGCGCTGGACGCGACCTTGCGGGCGAGGGCGTTCGGCGCCTGCGCCCCGGCGAGCCCGGCCATCGCGGTGACCAGCGCCAGCGCCAGCGCGAGGCAGAGCGCGAGCTGGCCGATCTCGCCGGTCACTGGGTTTCCTTCCAGCGCCCCGAGCGCTTGAGCGCGTCGACCACTTCGGGCGGCATGTAGCGCTCGTCGTGCTTGGCCAGCACTTCGCTGGCGACGAAGGTGCCCTTGGCATCGAGCGTGCCGAGCGCGACGACGCCCTGGCCTTCGGCGAACAGCGCCGGCAGCACACCGTGAAAGGTCACGGGGATGTCGATGTGGCGGTCGGTGACGGTGAAGCGGACGTCGGCGCCGGGGCCGCGATGCACGCTGTGCTGCACCACCAGGCCGCCGAGGCGGAAGGCGACGCCCGGCTGGACATGCTTGGTGACGACGTCGAGCGGACTGTAGAAATACAGGACGTTGTCCTTCAGAGCGTAGAGCGCGAGCGCGGCGGCGCCGGCGCTGGCGGTGACGAGCGCCAGCACGAAAGCCAGACGGCGGCGTTTTTTCGGGGTCATGTCGTATCGGCTGGGCGGCGCGCGGACTATAATGTTTGGGCCGTCACCGTCCAAACGCGCGCGGGCCACGCTTGCGCCCAAATTGCCGCAGACGCTGGCGTCGATCCGAGGGGACAACATCCATGAAAGCCTTTCCCGCCGTCCTGGCACTGGCCGCCGCGCTGCTGCTGTCGGCCTGCTTTCCGCCGGCGACCGTCAGCCCGGTCGGCACCACGGTGGGGCTCAAGTCCGACGCGGCGCTGATCGGGACCTGGAAAGGCACCGGCGACGACGGCAAGCCCGCCTATTTCCACTTCCTCAAGCATGGCGACGACAGCATCGACGCCCTGCTCGTGGTGACGGGACCTAAGGCGGAAGACTGGAACTACGTCACGCTGACCACCGCGGCGCTGGGCGGCAGCCATTTCATGAACGCGCGCCTGCTGCTGAGCAACGGCAAGCCGGACAGCGACAATACCGGCGCGCCGCCGCATGGCTCGGTGCCGGTGCTCTACCGCATCGACGCCAAAGGTATTCTGACGCTGTCGATGCTGGACGAGCCGGCGACCAAGGCGGCGATCCGTGCCGGCAAGATCGCCGGCACGGTCGAGAAAGGCGACATGGGCGACGCGGTGATCACGGCGCCGCCCGCCGTGCTCGACAAATTCATCGCATCGCCGGCCGGGCTGGCGCTGTTCCGCAAGCCGTTCTTCACCCTGCACAAGGTGGACTGACCATGCGCGCGCTGCGTTTTGCCCTCGCCGGCCTGCTGGCGCTGTGCGCCGGCGCCTGCGTCGCCGTCAAGGAGCCGATCGGAACGAGTGTCGGCTATGCCAACGATCCGGCGCTGCGCGGGACCTGGCTGAGCGTGCCGGACGACGGCAAGGCGCCGTCCTATGTCCACGTCATCCTGCGCGACGACGCGACGATGACGGTGATCGGCGTCAGCCAGGGCAGCGACAAGGACAAGGCGGGCTGGGGCGAGCTGTCGCTGACCACGGTGCGGCTGGGCCCCAACCGCTACATGAACGTGCGCGAAATCTCCGAGGACGGCGCGCCGCCGAAGGACAACACGGCCGAAAGCATTCCGCTGCTCTATTCCATCCAGGGCGATACGCTGTCGCTGTTCAGCTTCGACGACAAGAAGGTCGCCGCCGCGATCCGCGCTCACCGCATCGAAGGCACGATCACCCAGACCAAGTTCGGCACCGGCAGCTTCGACAGCGTCGCAATCACCGCCGACGGCCCGCATCTCGACGCGGCGCTGACCGGCGCCGATGCGCCGGGGTTGTTCGAGAAAGTGATGGTGCTGAAGCGGGTTTCGCCGCAGTAGCGACGACTCAATTTTCTTGCTCAACTGTCATGGCCCGCCGGAGTGCGGGCCACCCAGGTGACGCCTCGCACAAAATTTGCCGAAGGGATCGCAGTTCCAATTTCGACGCCGGTGGCGCACCAGCTGGATGGCCCGCAGGGCCGGAGGGGGATGTCGTGCAGGTGGCACAATACCCCCTCCCCCTCGCTTCGCTCGGGACCTCCCCCTTTCAGGGGGAGGATGATTTTAGTGCGAACCCTTCTGCAGTATCTCGTTCGCCAGGCCCGTATCGTAGGCGAGGCCCTGGGCCGTCAGCACCATCTCGCGCGGATACTCGGCGCGCGCCAGGCCCTTGCGGGTCAGCGCGTTCCACACCGCCTCGTTGGTCAGGCCGGTCGCGTCCTTGCCCGCCACCACCGCGTCGCCGAGATGGAAGTGATCGCCATGGGCGTTGGGAAACTGCACGATCGCGACCTCGCCGTTCGGGCGACCCGCCGCGGCGCCGGGGATGCGGGCGATGGCCTGCAGCAAAGTCAAGGTGCGCAGCTGCAGCGGGTTGAGCTTGAGCGGGTTGTTCTTCGGCGGCATGGCGGATCCTGCGATGTAAGCGCCCTCCCTTTGGCATGACCGGCGGCGCCATGCAATTTCCGTCTGCGGCGCTATAGTCGGCCCGTGGCTTTGCGGGGGACGGACATGAGCGCAGCGGCAGAGGGACCTTTCGCGGGACTGCGCGTAGCCGATTTCGGGCGCTATATCGCCGGACCCTATTGCGCCGCGCTGCTCGGCGATCTGGGCGCCGACGTGATCCGGGTCGAGAAGCGCGAAGGCCGCGAGGACCGGACTCTTGTCCCGCTCGCCGAAGGCGAGGACGGGACACCGCGTGAGGGTGCGATGTTCCTGCAGATGAACCGCAACAAGCGCAGCCTGACCTGCGATCCGATGAACCAGGCCGGGCGCGAAGTGGTGCGGCGGCTGGTGCGCAGCGCCGACGTCGTGGTCGCCAACCTGCCAGCCGAGACGCTGAAGGCCATGGGGCTCGATTGGGAATCGGTGAGCGCGCTCAACCCGCGCTGCATCCTGGCGGTCGGCACCGCGTTCGGGCTCGAAGGGCCTTACGCCTCGCGCGTCGGCTTCGACGGCGTGGCGCAGGCGATGTCGGGCATGGCGTATTTCTCCGGCACCGAGGAGCAGCCGGTGCGCGCGGCGGCGCCGTGGGTCGATTTCGGCACGGCGTCGCTTTTGGCGCTCGGCGTCAGCGCGGCGCTGCGGGCGCGCGACAGCAGCGGGCGCGGCCAGATGGTCGAAGGCGCGCTGCTGCGCACGGCGCTGACCTTCTTTTCGCCGACCCTGATCGAGGAAGACGCGCTCAAGATCGGGCGGGTGCCGTCGCTCAACCGCAGCCAGACCGCGGGGCCGTCGGACATCTTCAAGGCCAAGGACGGCTGGATCACCGTGGCGGTGAACGGCGATCCTCTGTTCCGCCGCGTCTGCAAGCTGATCGGCGCGCCGGAGTGGCTGGAGGATGCGCGCTTCGCCTCCGACAAGGCGCGCGGCGACAATGGCGAGGTCATCTCGGCGCGCGTCGGTGAATGGGTCGCGGCGCGGACGAGCGCCGAAGCCATCGCGGCGTTCGAAGGCGCGCGGGTGCCGGCGGGACCGGTGTACCGGCCGCGGCAGACGCTCGACGACAGCCACGTCGCCGGCGGCGATTTCTTCGCCGAGGTCGATTTTCCGGGCGTCGGCAAGGCCAAGGTGGCAGCGACGCCGGTCAAGCTGCACGGCACGCCGGGCCGCGTGCGGACGCGCCCGCCGACGCTGGGCGAACACACCGACGAGGTGCTGCGGGAGCTGGGGTTCAGCGCAATGGAGATCGCGGCGTTGAAGCAGGAGGGGGCGGTTTAGCAAATGTTCTAGAGGTGCCGCCGGAAACCCATGTTTTGATGCAAGACGCGCACGACCAGCACGCCAGCGCCAATTTTGCGATAGAACACCACATGCGAACCGGCGGAGATGCGAAAATAACCCTGCCGAATATCGTTGCACGCGCGCCCCAGCGAGGGCCGCTGACCGACTTTCGCAAACACGCTTTCGATCTGACGGATATAGCGGTCAGCCTGCTCGTCATTCCAACGGCCGGCGCTATAGCTCCAGATACCAACCATGTCCGCCCGCGCCAATGGCGAGAGGTCATAGCTGGCCATCAGCGGCGTCCTGTACCTTTACGCTTGCGCACCGCGGGCCTCGCGCGCCGCTCCGCCAAAAATTCTTCGATGTCGAAAGGTTGGCCCGGCCCGCTTTCCTCCCCCGCGATCAATGCCGCACGGAGGCGTTCGAGCTTGGCTTCCTGCTCTTCGAGAAGGCGCAGGCTGGCGCGCACCACATCGCTGGCCGAGCCGTAGCGGCCGCTGGACACCTGCGCGTCGATGAAATCGACAAAATGCTCGCCGAGGCTGATGGAGGTGTTTTTCATGCGGCTCCTATACCAAAATTTGGTATGGAGGTCTACGCCGCGGCCGCCGCCAGGGCGGCCTTGCCGCGGCGGCGCAGGAGTTCGGCTTCTTCCTCGCTGAACAGCAGCGCCGTCAGCGTCAGCACGAAATCGAACTGGCTTTCGACCACGGCGCGGCGCGGGCCCTCGGCGGCGCGCAGCTCCTTGACCACGTCTTCGTTGTAGCTGCGCAGGAGCTGGCACATCTCCTCGTCGGCCTTCTTCTGCGTCGCGCCGAACGAGGCGGCGACCGCGAGATTCTTGCTGCCCGCCACCAGCCGGGCATAGCGGCCGGCGCGTTCCAGCTTGTCGGGATCGACCGGCCTGGCGAAGTCGGGATATTTCGGGCCGCCGCCGAAGCTGCCGCTCTTCTGCATCGGCAGCGCCGCCGCCAGCTCCTTGGGGGCGCGCTCCATGAAGCCATCCATCACTTCGGCGAGGGCGGCGCGGTCCTTCAGCAGGCGCTGGCCCCATTTGCCGTCGCGCCGCATCTCGATGCCCTTGACGATGCCGCTGGACAACGTGGTGAAATGCGCCAGCGCGCCCAGCAGCGCGTCCTCGTCGAAAGTGGGATGGCGCGCGTCGCGCACCGCTTTGCCATAGGCTTCGATGTCGCCGAAGATGATCTCGCCGACCAGGCCCATATCGGTCGAGCTGATCAGCGTGTCCTGGGTCTGGCGCGACACCAAGAGCGGCAGCTTGAGCGCTTCCCAGGGGCGCGCGAGGCGGTGCATCGCGATCACCGCGACATAGGGCGCCGCGTCGACGGCCTTCTCGATCAGGCGGTCGTAGATCGCGCGCACCGGCCACAGCAGATCCTCGCTCAGCGTCGGCACCGGCTTGGGCAGCAGTTTCTGGATCTCGACGACGTCTTCGCCGACCGAAAGCAACAGCGCCATCTCGGCCGCGTCGGCGACAATCAGGTCGGAGCCGAGCGCGAGCTTGGCGGCTTTGAGGCCGGCGGCGTCGGCGAGGCGCGCCTGCATCGCGGGCGCGGCGGTGCTCCAGAACTGTGCGGCGCGCGCCTGGCCTTCGGCTTGCTTGCCGGCGATGATGCACTGCTTGAAGTCGCGGATGTAGTCCTTGGTCTGCTCGGCGAGCACGTTCTGGCTCACCCAGGCCCAGACCGGCGCGACGCTGCCGCGCGCGATCGAACCCTTCTGCTTGGCCTTGCGCGGATGCAGCGTGAAGAGATCCTCGAACGGCACGCAGAAGGCGCGCAGCGGCGTCGGCGTGCGGTCGGCGCCGGCGCTGCGGCGCAAGGCCGGACGCAGGCCTTCCAGGATCATCTCATGCGGCAGCACCTTGCCGTCGACCAGGCGGTCGACTTCCACCGCCTGCGCCAGGCGCGCGGCGATCTGCTCGGGCAAGCCGCCCAAGAAAGACTTCAGCAGTCCGGTACGCTCCGGAGAAATCATCGTGGCCCCAGTAACGGCAAGCACTGCCGCCACACACAAATCCAAGGGCAGAGTACCGGGCGACGGTTAATGGCATGTTGCCGGCTGTCACAATGGCTTTGCATTTCCAGCGCCATGCCCGCTCTGGTTGCCGGCCGGCGATATGCACCACGACCGCGCCGAAATGCTTGAGCGCCCGCCATGGCAACGCAAAGCTTCCAGTCGCTAAGCCGTTAGAAACCAACGACATAGGCGATTCCTGTTTGAAGAACTTATCATCAGGTGATAAGTACGATCCCGATGGTGCCTTGCAGAGGCTCCTCGATCTTGACGGCTACGTTCTGGAACAGGGAGGCGGGTATGGGGTCGAATTCAGGATTACCAAGGTCGCGCCCAGCAGGCGCAGGCCGCACGGGATCGATTACAGCCTGTGTCTGCTGTCGCCGGACGACGAGTGCCTGTTGCGCTTCGACAACGCGCACCCGATCAAGGTGAAGGGCAAAGCGACCCAAACGAACGATCACGTCCACAAGGGCCGCCGCGTGAGGCCCTACATCTATGTCGATCCGGAAGAGCTGATGGCCGATTTCTGGACGGCGGCCGAAGAAATCCTTGATGGCTTGCGCAAATGACGGCGAAAATTCTCAGGATCGGAATCGCTTCGCGCGACGAACAGAAAGCGCGGACCATGGCGATCGCGCGCGGCGAGTTGAAGCCGGCGGCAGACGATCCGAAAGTGTGGTTCACTTCCATCGAATCTCTGGCGCAGGTGCTTTCGACCAGGAACCAGTTGCTGCTGGAGATCATCAAGAGAGCCAAGCCCAATTCGCTTGCCGAGCTGGCGGCGCTGTCGGACCGCGAGGTCGGCAATCTGTCCCGCACGCTCAAAACGATGGCGCGCTATGGTTTCGTCGAAACCGTCAAGGATGAAGGCGGGAAGATGAAGGTGCGCGTTCCCTTCGACGCCCTGACCATCAATCAGCGGCTGGCGGCGGCATAATCACACCATGCTTCTCAAGCAATCGCGGGGAGCGTGAGCTTTACGCCCAGGCCGCCGAGCGGCGCGGTGCCCAGCTCCAGCGTGCCGCCGTAAAGCTTGGCGATGTCGCCGACGATGGCGAGGCCCAGCCCGCTGCCCGGCACGCTTTCGTCCAGCCGCTCGCCGCGGGCGCCGACCTGTTCGCGCTGATCGGGGGTCAGGCCGGGACCGTCGTCCTCGATCAGCAGCGTGAGCGCCGCGCCGCCGGGCGCCGCGGTGACGCGGACATGGCCGTGGCTCCATTTGCAGGCATTGTCGAGCAGATTGCCGGCCATTTCTTCGAGGTCCTGGCGCTCGCCGCGGAAGGCGAGACCGGGCGGGCACACGACCTCGATCGCGACCTTGGCGTCCTGGTGGATGCGTTTGAGGGTGCGGGCGAGATCGTCGAGCACGCCGGCGACCGGGGTGCGGTTGCCCAGTACGTTGAGCGCGCCGGCGGCGCGGGCGCGGGTGAGATAATGGTCGACCTGGCGGCGCATCGCCACGACCTGGCGGTTGACCGAATCGGCGAGCGGCCCGGGCTGCGACTCCGCTTCGCTGGTGAGCACAGTGAGCGGGGTTTTGAGGAAATGCGCCAAGTTGGAGACGTAGGAGCGGGCGCGGCCGACCACCTCGGCGGAATGCTCGATCAGGCTGTTGAGCTCGGAGGCCAGCGGTTCGATCTCGGAGGGGAAATGGCCTTCGAGCCGGTCGGCGGTGCCGGCGCGGATGCGGTGCAGCGACTGGGTCACCTTGCGCAAAGGCTGCAGGCCGATGCGCACCTGCAGGAAGACGGCGACGATCAAGCCGAGCCCCAGCACCACGAAGGACCACACCAGCGTGCCGTTGAAGGCGGCGATCCGCAGGTCGAGCTCGGCGGTGTCGGCGGCGACGTAGAGCATGTAGGCGCGGTTGTCGTCGGGCTTGGCGGTGGCGGTGATCGGAAACTCGATGCGGCGGGCGAGGATGCGCAGGTGCTGGCCGTCGGGGCCTTCGCCATAGCCGGAGACGATGCCTTCCTTGCCCGGCGGCCCCGACGAGGCGAAGCGCAGGCGGCGGTCGGGATCGAACAGCGAATGGGAGATCGTCGTGATGCCCTTGCCGACCGGCGAGATCTGCCAGTAGTCGCCGGAATAGGCGCGCTGGAAGCTGGCGGAGAGGTAGCGCTGCTCGATCTTGATGTCGCCCTTGGCATTGTGCGCGACGGCGGCGACGAGGGAGTCGAGATCGTCGGCGATTTCCGAATCGAAATCGCCCTGCACCGAGTTGCGGAAGGCGTTGGAGAGCACGAAGCCGCCGCCGGCCAGCGCCAGCACCGTCCACACCGCGGCGACGGCGATGAGTCGCCCGGCGAGGGAGTCGAGGCGCAGGCGGGTGAGGAGGGGACGGGTCGAACTCATGCAGAACGATTTCCCCCTCTCCCCCTCCGGGGGAGAGGGCGGGGTGAGGGGGTGTCGAGTGCATGCTCGATGGTTCTCAATATGGTGGCGACGTTGCCCGCGAACTCCTCGTTGGTGAAGCGCATGACGTCGTAGCCTTCGGCGCGCAGATAAGCATCGCGCGTGGCGTCATACCCTTTTCGATCTTTGTGCAGCGGGCCGTCGAGTTCGACTATGAGCATGCGTTCCACGCAAACGAAATCGGCGATGTATGGATCGATAAGGACCTGACGTCTGAATTTGTGGCCATTGAGCTGTCGATTGCGAACGCAGGACCAAAAATAGTCTTCCGTCGAGACGGGCTTATGGCGCATCTGCTTGGCGCGGTTCCGGTTGGTGGCGCGGGACAAGCGGCGTTCTTTGGTTGCCTCACCGACCAAACGTCTGGACCCCCTCACCCCTGCCCTCTCCCCCGGAGGGGAGAGGGAGTTTCTTTTTTTTCCTGCAGCTATTTCTGATCGGCCGCTTTCTCGTCCAGACAATACCCCAGCCCGCGCACGGTCTGGATCAGGTCGGTGTCGAGCTTCTTGCGCAGGCGGCCGACGAAGACTTCGATGGTGTTGGAGTCGCGGTCGAAATCCTGGTCGTACAAATGCTCGACCAGCTCGGTGCGGCTCACCACCTTGCCTTTGTGATGCGCCAGATAAGAGAGCAGCCGGTATTCCAGGCTCGTCAGCTTGACCGGATTGCCCGCGACGGTGACGCGGCTGGCGCGGGTGTCGATGCGCAAGGGACCGATCTCGATCTCGCTGGTGGCGAGGCCGGCGGCCCGGCGCATCAGGGCGCGCATGCGGGCGAGCAATTCCTCGGTGACGAAGGGCTTGGCGAGATAATCGTCGGCGCCGGCGTCGAAGCCGGCGACCTTGTCGCTCCAGCGGTCGCGCGCGGTGAGGATCAGCACCGGCATGGTCTTGCCGTCCTTGCGCCATCTCTCCAGCACGCGGACGCCGTCCATCTTGGGCAGGCCGAGATCGAGGATCACCGCATCGTAAGGCTCGGTGTCGCCGAGGAAGTGGCCTTCCTCGCCGTCGCCGGCGGTATCCACCACATAGCCGGAATCGGTCAGCGCTTTCTTCAGGAGGCGCTGCAGGTCCTTGTCGTCTTCAACGAGCAGAATGCGCATGGTCCGCCTCAGTTGTCGTTGCCGTGATGACGGCCGTCGCCGCCGTGCCAGCCGCCGCGGCCGCCACGATCGCCGCCGCCGCCTTGGCCGTGCCAATCACCGCCGCCGCGCCAGTCGCGATCGCCGCCGCCGTTCCAGCGGCCGCCGTCGCCGCGGTCGTGACGATCATGCCAGTCGCTGCCGCCGCCGTTGTCGCCGTTCCAATGACTGCGGCGGCCGCCGCTGTCGCCTTCCGATTGAGAATCGCCTTCGTCGCCGTCGTGACCGTGACGGCCGCCATCCCATTGGCGGCCGCCGTCGCCACCATCGCCGCCGGCGCTGGAGTAGCGCCCGGTCTCGGCATCGGCATTGAAGTAGAGGATGCGCCCCTCGGGCGTCATCCACTTGATGCGGTAATGGGTGCGGCCTTCGGAGTCGGTGTAGGGCTCGGCGTCGGAAAGCCGGCCGGGATGATCGGCGCGGATTTCCGGAAGGATGCTGTCCAGCGTGCTGCGCGCAGCGGCGGGGCCGGCGAACGCAAAAGCCAGCACGAGCGACGCGAGGAAAGCCCTGAAAATCATGGTCCCATTTAGCCGCAAGCGAATGAACCCAGCATGAACACCGCGTCCAGAACAGGTTCAGGCACGGCGGCGCATCTTACGCGACATGGAACGCAGGCACCAAGCGCCACGGTTCCGCAACCAAGGCCGTGGCCGTCGCAGGCAGGCCCAAAGGAGACGAAGATGCAGATCAAGACGATCCTGAAGGCCGCGGTTGCGGCCATTTCCCTGAGTGTCGCCGGCGCTTCGGCGGCGTCTGCCGATCCGTGGGATCACGGGGGCGGCTTTGGTTACCACGATCACTTCCGCGACCGCGACGAGCGCCGCTTCGATCGCCATTTCGACCGCCGTTTCGCCGACCGCGACCGCATCTTCTGGATGCTGCGCGACCGCCATATCCGCTTCGCCGGCGATCCGTTCTTCCTGCACAGCCGCTATGTGGTTCGCTCCTACGACCGCTTCGGCCGCGTCGTGTTCGTCGAGGTCAACCCTTACACGGGAGGCTTCATCGGTTTCGTCCGGCTCTAAGGGCCCGACGTCAATGTCTTGAGGCGTGCGGTTCCGCAGTAAGCCCCTCCCTGTAGGAACCTCACTTTCAAGCGAGAGCCCGCGTTGGCGAAAGCCAACGCGGGTTTCTCATTTCTACGCCGCGGTCTTGCGGTCTTCGATCCGCAGGCTCTCGAAGCTGAAGCCCAGCCGGCCGAGATCGCCGACGAACTGCACGAAGCGGCTCATCACCTGGGCGCCGGATTTGTGCAGCAAGGCGTCGCGCGGCGAGACCTGCGGATTGATCAGCCCCCTGCCCGGCACGCGCACGATGTCCTTGTCGCGCAGCATCGCGACGGTGTAGCGCCGCGCGGTTTCGTAAGGGATGCCGGTGCGCGCCGCGACCTCGGCGACCGGGATGGGCTTGCGCTTCGCCTCGGGCGGCGATTGCGCCAGCGTCGCGTAATCCCAGGCGGCATCGGGATCGGCAGTATAGGGTTCCGCATTGGCCGACATGATCGTGCTGAAGACGAGGGCGCGGACGAGGTCGTTCTCGTGCGCCGCCGTACCGCATTCCACCAGACGCAATACGAAGTCGATCACGACGTGGCGGACCGCCAGGTCGGGTTCGCCGTCCGGCGGCGGCGGCGGCGCGTCGTCCGGCGCGGTCTTGCCGAAGCTGGCGAAATCGAAGCCGATGGCGCGCAGCCCGCGCAGCAGGACGAGGAAGCGGGCATAGGTTTGGTCGGCAAAGGCGGCGAAGGCCGGCGCCGCGATCACCACGCCGGGCACGATCACGCCCTGCTCCCGGCGCAGGACCAGTTCGGCCTTGGCGAGCGCGACGATGCGGCGGCGCGCCGTCTCATAGGGCAGCCTCAGCGACTCGGCGAGCGCCAGCACGCTGAGCGGCTTCAGCGCCGCGTCGCCGCGCGTCCAGGGCAGCAGGCCGCTGCGCGCGACGTCGGAAAAGCGCGGGCGGTTGGCCTGCGCGACGGCCAGGAAGACGATGCCGCGGACAAGATCGCCATCGTGCCAGCGCGCCAGGGCCGGCATCGTGCCGACCATGAACTCCAGCAGCAGCCGCATCACCAGCCGGATCGGCGCACTCGATACGCTCGCCATGTCCACGCTTTACGCCACGGCCCCGCGCCACTTTCGCGGGAAGAACCGGAGCGGTCAAACCCGGGCTGGCGCCGGGGTTCTCAAGCGTGCGGCGGCGCCGGGTTCGGGTGGTCGGTGCCGTGGACGTGGTATTGCACCAGCAGCACCGTGTAGGTGTCGGCCGAAGTGCATTTGGCGGTGATGACGCCGATCTCCTGGACCACCAGGCGCGCGCTGTGCGGCTCGAGCGTCGCCGCGGTGGGGTTGTTGCTGCCGACCATGGCCGAGATCTCGGCGTTGCCTTCGCCGACGTTGCGGATCAGCACCGACAGCCGCGCGCCGGCGGACGCCGAGCTGGCGATGGTTTGAGCGCCACCGCTCTTCTTCAGCAAAACCGATACTGGGTGCGACCACATCTTTCAGCCTCCCGCTAGCTGCGATTTGGCGGGCACGGTACGCCAACACCGTCAACCCAGGGCCGCCTTGGACGTCATCATCGCACAAGTGCCGGCGCCGGTCGACGGCATCAGCTGCGGTCTACGACGCCGCCGGCGCCGTCCGGTGCTCGCGCAGCAGCAGGAACAGCGAGGCGCCGACGATCAGCGCCGCGCCGGCCCAGAGCCGCCCCGTCGGCAAGGTCCCGAACACCGCCCAGCCGGCGAGAATGTTGAGCGGCAGCTTGACGTGGTCGAAGGGCTGCACGAAAGCGGCGTCGGCGCGGGCATAGGCGAGCGCCAGGAAGCCTTGCGCCAGCGCGGTGAGGACGCCGACCGCGGCGATGGTCTCCAGCGCGAATTGCGATTGCGGCAGCAGGCCGGTCGGCAGCGCCAGCACGAGGTTGACCGGCGCCAGCAGGAGCAGCAGCCAGGCGGTGCTGGCCGACGGACTTTCCTCGGCGAGCAGGCGCTTCTGGCAGAGCGACGCGCCGGCCCACAGCGCCGCCGCCGCGACCGGCAGCAGATCGATCGTTGCCCAGCTGCCCGAAAATGGATCGAGAATCACCATGCCGCCGACAAAGCCCAGGCTGACCGCGAGCCAGCGCGTGGCGCTGACGGTCTCTTTGAGAAAAAGCCCGGCGCCGATGGTGACGAAGAACGGCGAGGTCATCACCAGCGCGATCCCCATGCCGATGGGAACGCCATGCGCCAGGCCCGCGACCCAGGCCTGCACCCCAAGGGCGGAGAGCACGACGCGCAGGCCGTGCAGGCCGGGGCGGCGCGTCTTCATCGCAGAGAAGCCGCGGCGGATCGCCCACGGCAATATGACGACGAAGGCGACGAGATATTGCAGGAAGGCGGCGGTCGGTGCCGGCATCCCCGCCTGCATGGTGACGATCTGCTCCAGCGTGTTGACGGCGGCGAAGGCGGCGCCGGCCAGCACCATCCACAGCGCGCCTTCGAGCGGCGATTGTTTGGGCGTCATGGTCAGGCCGTCTCGCGGAACACCGCCCATTCGGTAAGCGGCGCACGCTCCGACTCCAGTGTGTTGATCGGCGCCGCCTCGTCGGCATGACCGATCGCCATGCCGCAAAAGATCATCTCCTGCGGCGGCACGTTGAGATAGGCGCGGATGGTTTCGTGGAACGGGGCCCAGGCTTCCTGGGCGCAAGTGTGCAGGCCGTGCTCGCGCGCCAGCAGCATGATCGACTGCAGGAACATGCCCAGATCCGCCCATTGGCCCTGCTGCATCTGGCGGTCGATGGAGATAATGAGGCCGGCGGGAGCGCCGAAGAATTCCCAATTGCGCACGAACTGCATCAGGCGGCGCGCCTTGTCCTCGCGCGGGATGCCCATGGTGGCGTACATCGCCTCGCCGACCTGGAAACGGCGCGTCTTATAGGGCTCGGTCAGGTCCGGGGGATAGATGTGATATTCGGGCACCCCGCCGCGCGGGTTCTCCGCCATCCGCGCCTTGGTGCGGCGCACCAACTCGTCGCGGGCGGCGCCGGTCAGGACATGCACTTTCCAGGGCTGCAGATTGCCGCCCGAGGGCGCGCGCGACGCGGCCTTGAGGATGGTCTCGATCGTGGCGCACGGCACCGGATCGGGCTTGAAGGCGCGGATGGATTTGCGCGTCGCGAGCGCGTCGCTGACCTTCATAGCGTCATGAAACCTTCAATAGCGTGCCCCCATGAAGGCAGGCGCGGGCGGGGCTGTCCAGTGCCGCCGGCGGCGCCGTCAAGCCCGCCGCTGCCCAAATTGGGCCGTATCACGATTGTGTTGCATCATATTTCGGCAATCGGGAACCCTTGCGGCGCGCCATTTACCAAGCGTCCAGGGGATTCGGAGATTGGCGCGTTTTCGGTTTAAGCTGTGCTGGGGTGGCACAGAAGACTGTGCCGAGCTGTTGGGGTGTCAACATGGTGTGGTCGGGCGTGACGCGGTGGGTTGGCGCGTTCGGACTAACTCTTCTCCTTAGCGGCTGCGGCGGCATGTTGCTGCCGAGCCAGAGCGAAATCGGCTCGACCAGCTTCGACTCCTACCGTTCGGTGCGCAGCGCCTTCGACCGCATCGCCCTGCACCAGACCTCGATGGACGAGATGTCGGATCTGGGCTTCGACGCGCAGAAGACGCCGAACGTCGCGGTGCTCTCCTATCTGGAGATCGTCGAGCGCTTCATGCCCAACAGCTCGATGGCGTTCGACAAGCTCGATCCGGCGGTGCAGGAGTGCATCATGGCGCGCACGGCCTGCGAGGGTTACGTCTTCAAGGTCGAGCATCACGATTTCCAGCGCACCGGCAGCCTGTTCCTCGACCTGTTCGGCTTCGTGCACACGGTGCGCGAGACCGGCTGGACCGCCAACGTGCTGGTGCTGGTGCAAAACGGCCGGGTGACGCACAAGCTTTTGTCGGGCGAGCCGAACGTGGAGATGGTGCGCGACGACGTGCAGCCGCTGGGCCCGATGCAGAACCTCGCCGGCGTGTTCGTGGCCGGGACGAGCGTCGCGATGCGGACGATCAAGTAGCGGGGGCGCGAGTCAGACCAGGCCCAACACCGTGACGGCAAAGTATCAATCCTTTATGGATTAGGATGGCTCTGGCCGGGGAACGTGAAGTCGGCCGACAGGACTCTGGCTGTCAAAGTTCTGAAACTGGGGACGTAGTTGACGTCCCAGCGGTCGATAATGTTGCGGCCCAACAAGGAAGGCACGTCAACATTCTCCGCCGTCGGCTGAGCTGCGATCAAGTTGTTCAAGTTGTAGACGTACAGAGAGTTGTCGGCATCCCTGAACGCGACCGGGCCCTGCAATAGCACTCCCCACGCCGCTCCACCGACGCCATTCAATGGAACTCTCACATGGGACGCCGCCGAGAAGTCGACGCCCAACGCGGACGAGTCCATTGGCATCAAAAGCGTGATGTCCGCACCGGTGTCGAAGAGAAACGACACTTCGGCATAACGCCCGGTGGCATAGAGACCAACTCTGGCGGCGATGTAAGGCCGGCCGCTTGTATCCCCGAAGCGTCCCTGGAGCATGTCAGAGGATGAGGGTCTTTTTGTCTCTTGTGATGAATCGCACGATCACATGCTCGCGCGGCAATCCCTTTGCCTCGATCTTCTCATTGATCTCGTCAAAGGAGTCCGCCGCGATGGCGACACTGCCGCGATAGACCGCCACCCATTTTTGAGGGTGCTCGTCGATGAAGCGAGGATGATTGTCCGAGAGCGCTTGTGTGCTTGCCTCGAACTCCTTGAGGTCGCGCACAATCGATTCAGGTGTGCCACCTAGCGCGCGCAGAATAATTTCGGACTGTGCCATGTGTTCCAATTCGCCCCGCTCCCGATGGATCCGAATCGCATTTGTGAGCCTGAATCGCAAATGATCTCTTGACAATGGTCACAACTTGATTCGACTGGTTCGAATCAAAAGGATAGTTTTTCCTTTGTTTTCAGTTGCTTAGCCGTCATAAACCCACTGGGAGCACACACCCTACCCCATCACCCCCTTCTTCGGCGCCCGGTCGCCGTCGGCCCAGATGGCGTCGAACTGGTGGCCGCGGATGCCGTCGGGCTCGTCGGCGCTGATCACGGTGGCGCGCGCGCCCGACGGCCACAGCACGCGGCGATTCGACGGCTCGAACGCCGCGCCGGGACTGGCTTTGAGGAGTCCGGAGGTGCCTTCGATCATGACGGCACGCGCGTCGTTGAAGGTGGCGCCGATGAGGCCGATGCGTTGCATGGCGCCGTTGCCGACGCCTTCCGCGATCCATTCGGCGCCGCTACGCGTCTTTCCGGCGCCGCGGCCACCGAGGAACAGCCAGACGCGCCAGGGGCCGCCGGGTGGGAGCTGCTCGGGACGGGCGCTGAGAATCCAGTCGTCGCGCACGAAGTCGGCTTCGCTGTCATTGAGTGCCTCCAGTGCCTTTTCGAGCTGGTCCGGGCTGAGTTGCGCCCAGAACTTTGCGTCGTATGGCTGTGCGCGATTCGGTTCGGCTTCGGGCGGCTTTCGTGGTGCGCAGCGCGGCACGTTCCATCTCCATTGCAGTCAGGCGTTCGAGCGAAGTCTCCAGGCGGCCGAGAATGCGCGCGTTCTTCTCGCGCTTGTCGGGATCGTCGGGGAATTTGCCCAGGGCATCCTTGGCGTCGGATTCCTGGATGCTGGTTTTTTCCACACGCAGCAATTGTCGGTTCAGTTCGTCGAAGAGTCGTTTGACCATGTTGTCGATCCATCCCGGTGGGATGTCCTCCGCTGTTACGTTTTCCCAATGTTTGGAATTTGAATGCGCGAATTCGCGGCGCGCCGTTTCCGGGTCCGTTTCCATCTGCTCACACTTGTGGGGATATGGGTGAATTGGTGTTTGGACCGACTCGGTTCAAGGGGTGCGCGAATTTTTTTCGAAAAAAATTTTTCGCATCTGTATCCACGCGCGTTTTCGCAAACGCGCAGGCGAAGCGCGGAGATTTTTCGAAGGCGGTGTGGATACAGATGCATGGCGCAGTGCAGCGACGATATTTTCTTGCTGCGCGAAAAAAGTTTTTTGAGGTGAGAGAGATGGAAAAACGGCGTGTGGCGAGCGAGCGTCGAGACCATTCCCTCGCCCCCGCGAAGCGGGGGAGAGGGTTAGGGTGAGGGGGTGTTGCCGCGAAGTTTGGAAATTGAAATTTGAGCGCGCGGCCGGTGCGTCGCTCCGACCGGTCCGCAGTCTTCCTTGCGGAGCGACCCCCTCACCCCTGCCCTCTCCCCCGCTTCGCGGGGGCGAGGGGGTTCTTCGCGCACATTACCGCCCGTTAAGACCTAAGGTCTTGAAGTTGCCGTAAATATGGGCGACGAACCGCAACCATGGCGGACAATCAGCTCCTCGGCCGGATCGGCGAGAACGTGCAGGCGCTCGCGGACTACTTCGTCCGCCGCCGGCGCTTCTTCGCGCCGCTGCTCGCCATCCTCACCGCCGCGGTCGCGGTGCCGCTGGCGGTGCTGTTCAGCCTGCCCACCATCCTCTCCTGGTTCGCCGCCCCGCTCGACCTCACAAAAGACCTCTATGCCGTCAACCGCCCGATCGCCTTCACCTTCCTGGACGCCGCCGGCAACGAGGTCGGCCACCGCGGCGCTCTGATCGGCAAGCGGCTGACGCTGGAGCAGATGCCGGCCTATCTGCCGGCCGCCTTCATCGCCATGGAGGACCGCGACTTCTACGATCACGGCGGTTTCTCGGTGCGCGGCCTGGTGCGCGCCGCCTGGACCAATTTTCGCGCCGGACACGTCGTCGCCGGCGGCTCGACCATCACCCAGCAGACCGTGAAGATCGTGTTCCTGGGCCAGCAGCGCACCATGGGGCGCAAGCTGGAGGAGCTGGTCGATGCGGCCAAGCTGGAGAAGTCGCTCAGCAAGAAGCAGATTCTCGAACTCTATCTCAACCGCATCTATCTGGGTTCGGGCGCCTATGGCGTCGACGGCGCGGCGCAGGTCTATTTCAACAAATCGGCCAAGGACCTGACGCTGGCGGAAGCGGCGATGCTGGCGACGTTGACCCGGGCGCCCTCGGTGTTCTCGCCCCGCCGCGACCTGCCCAAGGCGCAGGCCCGCGCCAAGATCGTGCTGCGCGCCATGGTCGAGACCGGCGCGATCAGCCAGGCCGAGGCCGACGCGGCGATCGCGGCGCCGGCGGTGATCACCGAGCATGCCAGCAGCGACGCGCGCAATTTCTACTTCGACACCGCCGCCGACGAGGCGCTGCGCCTGGCGACGCAGAACGGCGTGGCGCCCAGCGTCGACCTGGTGGTGCATACGACGCTGGAGCCCAAGATCCAGGACGCGGCGCGCGCCAACGCGGTCAAGATCATCGCCAAGAGCGGGCCCAAGGTGCATGCGTCGCAGGCCGCCGTGGTGGTGATGAAGCCGGACGGCGCCGTCGTCGCCCTCGTCGGCGGTACCGATTACAACGAAAGCACCTTCAATCGCGCCACCCAGGCGCACCGCCAGCCGGGCTCCGCCTTCAAGCCGTTCGTCTATCTGGCGGCACTGGAGAGCGGGCTGACGCCGTGGGACGTGCGCGCCGACGAGCCGGTCGACATCGAAGGCTGGACTCCGACCAATTTCGGCGGCCGCAGCTTCGGCACCATGACGCTGGCCGACGCGCTGGCGCATTCGGTCAACACCATCACCGCCAACCTGGCGCAGGAAGTCGGCGTCAGCGCCGTGGTCGCGGCGGCGCAGCGCTGCGGCATCCAGTCCAAGCTGGTGGAGAACGCCTCGCTGGCGCTGGGCACTTCGGAAGTCACGCCCTTGGAGCTGACGCGCGCCTATGCGGTGTTCGCGAGCGGCGGCCTCGTTGTCTATCCCTATTTCGTGACGCAGGTGAGCGACAATGGCGGGCATGTGCTCTACGCGCGCCGGCCCGCCGACTATCGCGAGCGCGTCGTCGCCAGCCATGTCAACAAGGACCTGGTGGCGATGCTCTATGGCGTGACGACCCACGGCACCGGCATGTCGGCGGCGCTGGCGGGGCATGAGACCGGCGGCAAGACCGGCACGACGCAGGATTTCCACGACGCCTGGTTCGTCGGCTTCACCGCCGACTACGTCGCCGCGGTGTGGGTCGGCAACGACGATTCGACGCCGATGAAGTCGGTGACCGGCGGCTCGCTGCCGGCGCAAATATGGAAAGCGACGATGACGGTGGCCGAGCATGGGCTCGGCGCGACGCCGCTCGACAAGTCGCCGCCGCAGGCGCCGAACGACGACACCACGATCTTCTCGACCGGCGACGACGGCATGACGATGTCGAGCGGCGACGACGAGGCCGGCGGCGGCACCTTCAGCGACAATGGCGGGCGCGACGAGCAGCCGCCGCCGCCCGAGAGCGGCGACGGCGAGCACAAGAATTTCTGGGACTGGCTGTTCAACCGCCGCGGCCGCGACGCCGACGGAAGGCCGAGCGTGCCGCAGGACGGGCAGAGCCAGGGCGGCGACAGCGGGCAGGATACGAATTAGGGGTAATTTTCCTTCTTTTCCTTGCCGTCATCGCCCGGCTTGTCCGGGCGACCCAATTTTCGACGGACAAACCAAATTGGGTCGCCCGCATAGTCCTAGCGACAGCGTGGGACGGGCGATGACGCGTGGGGTTTAAGACGGATATTTCCCGGCGCGCTCCTGCGCTAAGCTCATCCCAACAAACGGGGGACAGCATGCGTGGATTTGGAGCCGCTTTCGTGGCGGCATTGCTTTGCGCCAGCGGCGCTTATGCCCAGCCGCCCGTCGAAGCGTTCGGCATGCTGCCGTTCCTCAACCAGCCGCAGCTGTCGCCCGACGGCAAGCATTTCGCCGGCATCCAGGACCTCGACGGCAAGCCCGCCGCCGTCATCTACACCGTCAACTCCCCCGATCCGCCGCAGGTCTTCGCCTCCGACAACTGGCTGGTGAGCTATGTCACCTGGGTCAAGAACGACCGGCTGGTGATGTTCACCAAGACCGGCCACGAAGTGCCGCTGGGCGGCGATCCGGAACTCTACACCTGGTATCGCGCGCTGTCGCTGCAGGTCGGCGGCTCGGACTGGACCCAGCTGTTCGGCCGCACCAACGACTCGGTCGGGCTGAACTCGTCGACCGCGGTGATCGTGGACAAGGACATCGCCGATCCCGACGTCGTGCTGATGCCGCTGTGGACGCGGCCCAAGGACGCCCGCATCGACAACGATTCGGGCGGCGGCATCATGGGCGGCTTCCGCGACTTTCGCCTCAGCCTCTACAAGGTCGACGTCCACACCGGCCGCGCCACGGTGCTGCAGGACGGCAGCAAGATGGGCGCCTATTGGTTCACCGACGGCGAAGGCCAAGTCGTGGGCCGCGTCGACCAGACCCACACGCCGCTGGTCGATCACCTGATGCTCTACGACGGCGACAGCTGGCGCAAGGCGCGCGACTTCGACGCGCGCGAGGACCGCGGCGCCAATGTGTACGGGCTGACCTTCGACGGCACCTCGCTCGCGATCGGCGCGGTCGATGCCGCCGGGCGCGACACCCTGGTGCGGCTGGACCGCGCCACCGCCGCGACCGGCGCGACGCTGTTCGCCGATCCCATCTATGACGTCTATGCGGCGCTGAGCGACGACTGGACCGGGCGCATCAACGGCGCCGTGGTGCTGCGCGACAAGCCGGAATACGTCTATTTCGATCCGGCGCGCCAGGCGCTGCAGCTCGGCATCGAGAAGGTGTTTCCCGGCATGGAGGCGCATGCCGTGTCGGTGACGCTGTCCGGCGACAAGGCGATCGTGGCGGTGGAAGCGCCGACCCAGCCGCGCACCTATTACTTCCTCGACCGCGACAGCCATGCCGCGACCCGCATCGTGTCGGACTATCCCAATCTCAGCGCCGCCGATCTGGGCGAGATGAAGCCTTATCCCTACAAGGCGCGCGACGGGCTCGACATTCCGGCCTATCTCACGCTGCCGCCGGGCAAGGCGGGCAAGAACCTGCCGCTGGTGGTGATGCCGCATGGCGGGCCGGACGGGCGCGACGCCATCGGCTTCGACTGGTGGGCGCAGTTCCTCGCCAATCGCGGCTATGCCGTGTTCCAGCCGAACTATCGCGGCTCCAAGGGCTATGGCGCCGCCTTCAATCATGCCGGCTTCCATCAGTGGGGCCTGAAGATGCAGGACGACATCTCCGACGGGGTCAAGAAGCTGATCGCCGACGGCATCGCCGACGGCAAGCGCGTGTGCATCGTCGGCGCCTCCTATGGCGGCTATGCGGCGCTGGCGGGGGCGACGTTCTCGCCCGACCTCTATGCCTGCGCCGTGAGCGTCGCCGGGGTCTCGAACCTCGGCGACATGATGGCGATGGAGCGGCGGCGCAGCGGCGACAATTCGCAGACCGTCTCGTTCTGGAACTCGCGCATCGGCGGCGAGGAAGACGGCGCGCGGCTGGACGCGACCTCGCCGGCGCTGCATGCCGACCAGGTGCGGGCGCCGGTTCTGCTGATGCACGGCAAGCTCGACACCACGGTGCCCTATCTGCAGAGCGAGATGGAGCGCGACGCGCTGACCCGCGCCGGCAAGAAGGTCGAATTCGTGACCTTCGACGGCGACGACCACTATTTCAGCCTCGCGTCGACCCGCATCCAGATGCTGACGGCGCTGGAGAAATTCCTGAAGGAGAATATCGGGAACTAAGGGTGGGCGCAGGCCAAGGGGTTGGGGAAGACGGCGTAGTCGCCGTGACAGGCGGTGCGCATCGCCTGCACGGCGGTGAAGACCGCGGCGGCGAGCAGCACGAAGCCGATGGCGCTGAAGGCGACGAAGCGGTCGACACGGCGCTTCTGGACCCAGATGCGGAACAGCAGGACCGCGATGGCCAGGGCAAGCGCGAAGAGCAGCGGCGTCAACATGGCGGCAGTGTAACGCCCGATGGTTGCCGGTTTCTTTCGCGCGCCGCGGCGGTGGAGCGCAATTCCGTGCTATAAGCGGTGCGGGGGAATTGTTCTCGCATGCGTATCATCCTGAAATTTCTTGCCGCCGTCGTGGTCGGCGTGGCTCTGGGCTTGGCCGTGACCTGGTTCACCGTCATCCGCGGCACCTGGGGCGGCGCGGTCAGCGATGGGCCGTGGAAGACCAGCCTGACCACCGGCTCGGCCGATGCCGGGATGTATCAGCGCGCTTCGGTCGCGGTGCATGGGCTGCTCGCGCTCAACCGCAGCGAGACCATCTACTACACCGCCGGCACGGACAGCGACGGCAACGCGCTGAGCGGCGCCTGCACCTATGCGCTGGAAGGACGCGATCCCCCGGCGCGGTGGTGGAGCGTCACCGCCTATGGCGCCGACGACTATCTCATTCCCAACGCGGCCGGGCGCTATTCGGTGTCGATGAATTCGGTGATGCGGCGGCCCGGCGGCGGCTTCGCCGTCATCGTGTCGAAGGCCGCGGCGGCGGCGAACTGGATTCCGGTGACGGACGGGCGCTTCAGCCTGTCGATCCGGCTTTACAATCCGGACGCGAAGGTCGCGGCCGATCCGGCGCATGTCGCGTTGCCGGCGATCCACAAGGAGCGCTGCACATGAGCGCCCTGGCTCGCAATCTGCAATGGCTGCCAGTGGTGCTGATCGCCGCCGCCATCGTCCACGTCGCCAGCGTGATGCTGCTGCCGCATGTCATCATGCATCGCACGATGGGCGCGATCGTGCAGCGCAGCGGCTACAACACCATGGCGCATGCGCCGCGCCCGACGGCCGCGTCACGCGGCATCGTGCGGCCGTCGCCGGACCTGCTCTATTCGACCTGCGTGTTCGACGTCGGCGCCGGGCCGGTGCGCGTGCAGGCCAGCGGCATGCCCGACACCTATTGGTCGGTATCGCTGTTCGACGACCGGACCAACAATTTCTACGTGCTCAACGACCGCCAAGCGAAGACCGGAAGCGTCGACTTCGTCATCGTCGGTCCGCATCAGGACAGGCAGCCGCGCGGCACCGTGGTGCGCGCGCCGAGCAATCGCGGGCTTGTGTTGTTTCGCACCTTGATCGACGACGACAAGCGGCTCACGCAGATCGACGCGGCGCGGCGGCACGCGACGTGCGGGCCACTGTAGTCCTGAGAGCAGCCTACGCCGTCAGAATCGCCTCGACCGACGCCGTTAGCCAGTCGATGCCTGCGTCCGCCTGCTTGCGGCGGACCGAGACGATGCGCAGCGGCGGCAGCGGCCTGGGCAAGGCGTGGAGGTCGAGGCGGAAGGCGTCGGCCTGGACCCGCGCAAAGCGTTCGGGCGCGATGGCGACGGCGTCGCTGCGGCTCACCGTCTCGAACGCGGTCGAGAAGCGCGGCACGGTGGCGACGATGCGGCGCACCAGTCCGAGCTGGCGGAACTGCGTTTCGGTGAGGACGCGGAAATCGCCGGCGACCGAGATCGCGACATGCTCCAACTTTGCGAAGGCCTTCAGCGAGACTTTGCGATTTAGCCGGCCGCGGCGCGCAACCAGGACGTAACGGTCGACGTAGAGCGGGCCGACCTGGAAGCCGGCAAGGCCGCCTTGGAACTGGCCGAGCGCGAGGTCGATGCGGCCGCGGCGCAGGTCGTCGAGCGCTTCGTCGCCCAGCAGCGCCGCCAGGGCGAAGCGCGCCGACGGCGCCTCGCGCCGGAAATGGCGGAGCAGCGGCGGCGCCAGGATCGTGGCGAGATGATCGGGCGCGGCGAGACGGAAATCGCGCTCAGCCGTCGCCGGCGCGAAGCTGCTCGCCTGGCCCAGCGCCTCGCGGCCGCCCTGCAGCAGGGCATCGACGCGCGGCGCCAGCGCCAGAGCGTGCCGCGTCGGCTCCAGCCCGTGCGGCAGGCGGCGGAACAGCGGATCGGCGAACAGACGGCGCAGGCGGGCGAGCGCATGGCTGATCGCCGAAGCGCTCAGGGCCAGCTCGCGCGCTGCCGCCGACGCCTGACGGTGGCGCAGCAGGGCCTGCAGCACCAGCAGGAGCTGGAAATCGAGTTGCCTCAATTTCACCAAATTGGAATCACCCATGCAGTGATTTCAGTACAATCGGCGGCGCGGCGCAACTAGGCTGGGCGAAAACGGGGAGCGCCATGAAAGCCGCCTTCATCGACGATTACGGTCCGGTCGAGCATTTGCGTCTCGGCGACGCGCCGGTGCCGGAGCCGAGGCCGCAGGAGGTGCTGGTGAAGGTCGCCTTCGCCGGCTTGCGCTGGGGCGACGTGATGGCGCGCAACGGCCTGCCGAGCCGGGCCCGCCCGACGCCGTTCATCGGCGGCCAGGAAGCCAGCGGCGTCATCGCCGCCATCGGCGCCAAGGTCGAGGGCTGGCGCGAAGGCGAGCGCGTGATGGCGATGCCCAATGGCGGTGCCTTCGCCGAATATGTCGCGGTGCATCCCTCACGCCTGGTGCGGGTGCCGGACCGCGTCAGCCTGGAGCAGATGCTGGCCTACCCGGTCAACATGCGCACCGCCTATTACATGATCCACACCTGGGCGAAGCTGCGCGAGGGCGAGCGCGTGCTGCTGCACGCCGCGGCGGGCGGCGTCGGGCTGTTGGCGCTGCAGATCTTGAAACGCCGGTTCAAGAACGTGACCGTGGTCGCGATTGCGAGCACGGCGGAGAAGATCGCGCTGCTGAAGCAGGAAGGCGCCGATCACGTCATCGACCGCAAGACGCAAGACTATGTCGCCGAGGTGCTGAAAATATGGGGGCCCAAGGCGTCGGGCTTCGCCACCGGCGGCACCCAGGCGGGCGGCGTCGACGTTGCGTTCAACGGCGTCTCGGGTGCTACGCTCGGCACCGACTGGCAGGCGATCCGCAAGCGCGGACGCTGGGTGATCTACGGCTATGCCGCGGGGCGCGGGCACCTGGACACCGGCCAGTTCGGCTATGACGGCATCACCGTGATGCCGTTCTCGTCCATCGCCTGGATGGGAACGCCCGACTACGACGCGGCGAGCGCGTTCATCGACGATTGGCTGAAGACCGAAACGCTGATCGTGCCCACAATCCATCCCCTGGAAGAAATGCGCGAGGTCCAGCGCCGGTTCGAGCAGGGCGGCACCACCGGCAAGGTCGTATTCGCGGTGACGCCATGAAGCTGATCGACCTGACGCGCATGCTCGACTCCAAGGACTACGAGCGGCTGCCGGAGATCGTGCGGATGTCGGCGTCGGTGCTGGTGCCGCAGGTGGAGTACTACACGCCGGACGGCAAGGGCGCCGAATCGATGTGCCAGGCCTTCGGCTGCGCCAAGCACGACCTGCCGGACAGCGAAGGTTGGGGCGAGGAGCGTATCCGCATCAACTCGCATATCGGCACCCATGTCGACGCGCCGCTGCATTACGGCTCGACCTGCGAAGGCAAGCCGGCGCGGACGATCGGCGATATCGGCCTGGACGAGCTTTATTGCGACGGCCTGGTGCTCGACCTGCGCGGCACGACCGAGCCCGGCGCTGGCATCAGCGTCGCGGCGCTGAAAGCGGCGCTCGCCGCGAACGGCGGCGCGGTGACGCCCGGGTGCGCCTTGCTGCTGCGCACCGGCCAAGAGCGCTACGGCCTGACGGATCGCGAGTGGTACAGCTATCCTGGGATGACGCGCGATGGCACGCTCTATCTCTCGGGCCTGGGCGCCAAGGTGCTGGGCACCGACGCGCTGGGCTGGGACCGCCCGTTCGGCGTGATGCGCAGCGCCTTCAAGAAGACCGGCGACAAGGCGCAGATCTGGGACGGGCATTTCGCGGGGCGCGACCGCGAGGTCTTCATCGTGCAGCAGATGGAGAATCTCGGCGCCTTGCCGCCGCACGGCTTCAAGGTCGGGTTCTTCCCGATGAAACTCGCCCATTGCAGCGCCGCGCCGGCGCGGGCGGTTGCGTTCGTGCCCGGCTGACCTGCGCAGGATGGCCTGCGGCGCGCGGGACCGCTATAGAAGCCTTCGAGAAACAGGCTCGGGGTTATCATGCGCGGATTGTCTTTGGTGCTGGGCGTTCACCTGGTCGTTGTGGCGCTGACCACGGCCGCCACCGCTGCGCCGCCCTTGACCAAAATCCGCTTCGTCACCGACTGGAAGGCGCAGGCCGAGCATGGCGGGTTCTATCAGGCGCTGGCCGACGGGACCTATAAGCGCGCCGGTCTCGACGTCAGCATCATCCAGGGCGGGCCGAGCGTGAACGTGCCGCAGATGCTGGCCGGCGGCGCCGCCGATCTGGGCATCGGCTCGGACAGCTTCATCGCGCTCAACCTCGTCAAGGCGCATGCCGGGATCAAAGCGGTGATGGCGGTGTTCCAGAAGAACCCGCAAGTGCTGATGACGCATCCGCGCGCCGACGTGAAATCGCTCGCCGACATGCGCGGCAAGCCGATCCTGATCAGCGACGCCGCGACGGTGGCGTGGTGGCCGTGGCTGCGCGCCAAATACGGCTTCTCCGATTCGCAGATCCGCAAATACACCTTCAACCTGGCGCCCTTCCTGGTCGATCCCAAAGCGATCCAGGAAGGCTATCTGTCGAGCGAGCCCTACACGATCGAGACCCAGGCGCATTTCAAGCCGCAGGTCTTTTTGCTCGCCGACAACGGCTTTCCCAGCTACGCCAATCTGGTGTTCGCGCCGCAGACATGGATCGACGGCAACCCCAAGGCGGTGCAGGCCTTCGTGACCGCGACGCAGGCCGGCTGGCTGCATTACCTGAACGGCAATGCGGCGGCGGCCAATGCGCTGATCAAGCGCGACAATCCGGAGATGAGCGACGCGCTGATCAAACAGGCGATCGCCAAGCTGAAAGCCTATGGCATCGCGATCTCGGGCGACGCGGAGACGCTGGGCCTGGGCACGATGACGGATGCGCGCTGGAAGCTGTTCTTCGACACGATGGTGAAGGACAAGCTCTACGACGCCAAGCTCGACTACCGCGCGGCCTACGACCTGCGCTTCGTGCGCGGCATGCCGATGAATTTCCAGTGAGCGGTCAGGGCGGCGGCAATGTCGAAGGATCGATCGCGACGCTGAGATTTCCGAGTACCGCCGCCAGGCCGGGAGCGTCTTTGAGAAGCGTCTCGAAGCCGCGCTGCAGCTTTCCCACCGCCCGGTCGAACACGGCGAGATTCGTCGCCTCGATAAGCCGCGAAGGATAGATGATGCCATCGGGCTGCTCGGGATGGTCGTAGAAGGCCTACGACCAGCGCCGCGCCAGCGTCTGGGACGAGGCCCCGGCGACGTCGCTGGGGATACCCATTCGGATCGGAGCCGTCCGCCTCAGATCGACCATGCGCAGGGGCGCGCCGACGCGCACGAGCGCATATTTGTTCGCCGAGAACTCGCCGTAGTCCATCGGCCAATCCGCAACGGCGCCATTGCGCTTGTCCCGCACGAGCGTCTCGGCGAAACAAACCTCGAGAGATTGGCCGAGGTAGAGAACGCCGAAACGATTGTCCGCCTTGCGCCGGCGCGGATCGCTGAAGCGTGTCGGCGTCTTTCCATAGCCCAGCGGGTCCGAGAATTTCGCCTTGTAGATTCTGCCGAACAGCCTTCCGGCAGCGACGCGCGCAGTGACCAGCGGGACGGACTTGAAGGCATCCGCCGGAAAAAGACGGCTAGGAGAAGCCTTCGACGACGGCATCGGCTGCCCCCAAAATATCCGCCTTCCTGCCGGCAAACAAAGCATCGCGCCCCGTGGCACCGCCCAGGGCCGGATGATGTTGGGCGAGGAAGCGATACACCGCCCAGGGACTTCCCAGCTTGGCGAACAATGCCTCTATCGTCTCGAAGGGCGGCTTGCCGGTCCGGTCGATCTGCCACTCCGGAAAGCGATATCCGCGCGTCGCGCCGTCGAGCGCGAGAACGCGATTTCGCTTGCGCCATTGGTGCACGGTCGCTCTCGTCGTACCGAGCGCTTCGGCAAAGGAATCCGCCGTCAGCATGCCCGGTCCATCCATGATCGCGGCGATCCTTGCCGCGCCGCGCGCGCCGGCTTCCGCGAAAGCTCGATCCAGATCCTGCGCTGGACGGGATATCGGCGCATCTCCCGGTGCCGCTTGCGTGACGGTCCAGTCGAGCATGGAGCCATTGCGCGAAATGCGGAGGCTAATGTCCTCCGGCGCATCGCCCTCCTGCATGCCGATTATGAGCTTTGCGATTCTTTTGCTCAGGCGGCTGACGCGCCGAACCGGGTTCGACTCGATCCGCAACTTCTCCGAACCCGCAATCTTGTGCCTGGCGAGACCGACTTTACGAATATACGCGCCACGAAGCTTTGCCCGCGACGTCTGCTCTGCGCCTGGCCGATTGTTCCGCATCGCTGCCTTCCCTGGCCCTCAGTTTCTGTCTATTTAGTATACTTAGTCAATACCGTATAATTCGTATACATCGCTGATTTTGCCAAGCCTTACCGCAGCCGCTAAGGCTTGACCAAAGCGCGCGAACCGAACCCCATGCCCCCCCTTCTCTCCCTTTCCGGCATCGCAAAGCGGTTCGACAACGGTACCCAGGCGGTCGCGCGGCTGGACCTCGATGTCGCCGACGGCGCGTTCGTGTCGCTGGTGGGGCCGAGCGGCTGCGGCAAGTCGACGGCGCTGCGCATCGTCTCCGGCCTGCTGACGCCCGATGCCGGCACGGTGACGTACCCCGGCGCCAAGCCCGAGCTCGGTTTCGTGTTCCAGGAGCCGACGTTGATGCCGTGGGCGAGCGCGCTCGCCAATGTGCGGCTGCCGCTCGATCTGGAGCACCGTAATCGCGGCGAAGCCAACGACCGCGCGGCGCGGGCGTTGGCGCGCGTCGGGCTTGGCGGGTTCGAGAAGGCGTTTCCGCGCGAGCTTTCCGGCGGCATGAAGATGCGCGTCTCCATCGCCCGCGCCCTCTCCGCCGAGCCCAAGCTGCTCTTGATGGACGAGCCTTTCGCGGCGCTGGACGAGCTGACGCGCCAAGCGCTGAACGACGACCTGCTCAAGCTGTGGGCCGAGGACGCGCTGACCGTGATCTTCGTCACCCACAGCGTCTATGAGAGCACCTACCTTTCGTCGCGCGTGGTGGTGATGACGCCGCGCCCCGGCCGCGTCGCCGCCGACCTGGCGCTCAACCCGCCCGCAGGGCGCGACGAGAGTTACCGGTTGACGGCCGACTTCACCCGCGACGCCGGCCGCGTCTCGGCGGCGCTGAAAGCGGCGATGGTGGCAGCATGAAAGTTCAACGCTTCTTCTTGGCTAAGGCGGGCTTGCGGCGCTTGACGACCCTCAGCAGCGTCTCGTTGATGCGGCCCTGCCAGCCCGGACCATCCTCCTTGAAGGCATCGACCACGACGGGATCGAGCCGCAGCGTGACATGCTCCTTGGGACGTTCGAGCTTGGGGCGGCCGAGACGAACGCGCAGCCGCTCGGCGGCTTCGACGATGTCGGGGATGAGTTCGGTGATCGGCCGCGCGTTGCGGAAATCTACCGCCGTCCATTCCGGATTTTCATCGTCCGGAACGCCGAATTTCGGCGGCCACACTTTTTTTCTAGCCATAGATTCTTCTTTCCTTGCGGTTCGCGCGACGGAAACTCAACACGCGAATGATCGAGTCGCGAAATACGATGGCCAAGGAATAAAGCTCCCCTTCGATCCTCACAAATACGCGAAACCGATCTTCGCCGTAGTCGACTCGAAGATCGGGAACGAACGTCGCAGCGGTCCAATCGATCTTCGCCGCATCCGCGAAATCGAATCCGTGCTTGGCGAGGTTCACCAGGCGTTTGACCTCGTCCCACTCGAATTCCATCCCTTTAATGTAGCACGAAAAGTCGCGCCGTCAAGATTTTCCGTGCTACAGAAAGTGGCGGGGCGACTATGAATTCCTGGGCGAAATACGTCGTGCCTTTGCTCGTCGGCGCCTTGGCGCTGGCGCTTTGGGAATACGAGGTGCACGCTTCCGGCGTCTCGCCGCTGGTGCTGGCGACGCCGAGCCAGATCTGGGCCGCCTTCTTCGAGCACGGCGACGTGCTGCTCCCCGCCCTGCTGTTCACGCTGCGCATCACGCTGCAGGCCTTCGTGCTGGCGACCGTGGCCGGCGTCGCGCTCGCGGTCTTGTTCAGCCAGAGCCGCATCGTCGAATACGCGCTCTATCCCTTCGCCGTGGTGCTGCAGGTGACGCCGGTGGTCGCGATCGCGCCCCTACTGCTGATCTGGATCGGCTACGACAACGTCAACGAAGTGCTGGTGGTGCTGGCCTGGATCATCGCCTTCTTCACCGTGCTGTCGAACACGATCACCGGATTGAAATCGGCGGACCACAATCTGATCGACCTGATGAAGCTCTACGGCGCCTCGCGCTGGCAGGTGCTGTGGCGGCTGCAACTGCCCGGCGCCCTGCCCTTCATCCTGACCGGCATGAAGATCTCCGGCGGGTTGGCGCTGATCGGCGCGGTGACGGCGGAGTTCGTCGCCGGCTCGGGCAACGATCTGGGGCTGGGCTGGCTGATCACGCTGTCGACCCGCAGCCTCGA
>CAYXMO010000005.1:0-37696 GCA_964465935.1 uncultured Rhizobium sp. | reverse complement strand
GGATTGGAGCTGTGGCCGAGTGGCTGAAGGCGGCGGTTTGCTAAACCGTTATACGTTTTAAAGACGTATCGGGGGTTCGAATCCCCCCGGCTCCGCCATTTCAATGACTTAGCCCGGTTTTCGACCTCGCCACCAAGCGGCTTCCGACCCTCTTTTCCTCTGTAGTCTCGCTATAGTCTCGCGCCTCGTAGTCGTAGCGCATGGTGGAGTCGGGGGCAATTGGGAGCGAGCCGTGAATAAGAGGATGCTGCGTAGGACACAGGGTCTCGTTCTTCTGAGCCCCGATGTGCATAGCCTCTTTCCGGACGGCGAAGTGCTGCTGCGTCCTTGGCCCTGGTTCATCTATGACAGAACGGCGCGCGCCCTTTTCATTCAGAACATCACGACCGGCCACCTGCTGGAGATTCCGTTCGCCGAAGTGCGCAATCACCACCCGAAGGGCGCGCGCGAGTATCAGACGCTCAATCTTCGGAAGCGCCCTTGGATCACGCGCACGGACGCCAAGCTGAAATCTGTCGATTGGTCGCCGTCCGAGGCTGTGGCGCTGTCGGGTGTGCTCCGCTGACAAAGGTGCTCGTCGTCGACTTTTGCGCCCCAACGCGTCGCCTTGTTCGCACAAGATGATCAAATCCGCTGAAGCCTTACACCATCCTTAGAGACGGTCGGCCGGGACGCGCCTTGCCACAATCACAGTGGCTGGCCGAATTGTTGGCAGGTCCTAAAAGGTCAACTAGGATAAATCCTGCTGACGCAAAGTCTAAATTCTCTCAATACTTTCAGCTTGCCGCGGCGATGGGGGTTTGTTCAAATTGCATTTCGGCGTCCAAAATCGGGGTCTGATTGTCTGGGTGCGTGTTGCGCTCCTCGTGGCTGCCAGCGCACTTTTTCTCGCGGTTATTGCGGGTCCCTCGCAAGCCTATGACCGTGCGGAACTGCTGCAAGTACAGCGGACTCTGGTGTCGTTGGGGTACAAACCTGGCGCGCCCGATGGGACGCTCGGGCGCAATACGCGAGTAGCTCTTAGGTCGTTTCAACGCGACTATGGGCTGAAACCAACTGGACGGTTGGACGCCGCGACCCTGCAAGCCCTAAACATCCACGCTGCGCCGCCAAGTCGGCCTGTGACGGGCGATCCCGCAACAAGTGCGGACAACCCGCCATCATCACCACCCGCAAATTCGGGTGCCGGCGTCATTCTTGTGTTGGTCATCCTCGGTGGCGGGATCTGGCTGGTGATCAAGCTACGCAAGTCGGGTGCGGCGAAGCGAACGGCAGTTCAGCGATCCTATCAACCAACAGCCGTACCAACGCCAGAACCTACTCTCCTGACGAGCCGAGTGACGGTGCGACCGCAATGGCCGCCTCAAACAACACCGACGGCGTTAAGACGCACCGAACAGCAACGCCAATGTTGGATATCGGGCGACAAGCAAGCCTTGGTCGCGGGCCACGTCATTGCCGGTGGCATGATCTATGTCGGCACCACACTCGCAAAGCAGGGAGGCTATGGCACCGAGAACTGCCTGATCGATCCCACACTCAAGGTCTCGTCGTCCGAAACGAACGACAACGGAAGCAACATCCCCTATTACCCATCGTATGCGTTTCTCGATCCGGCCTCGCGATTGTCGCTGCTGAAATGGCTGGAAGGCGGCAGAAAAGATCACGCCATCTATATCGGTTACGTATTCATCTACTTCTATGGTCTAGAGCGGCGATTAATGCTCGACGATCCCGGCGACGAGGCTAAGGCGATCGTCGCCGAGGTCCAGCGTCTACAGTCGATCTATCACGACAACCATTCCTTCGAGCGCTATGCTGGAGCGCTGTTGAGTGCGGCGGCAATAAAATTTAATCTGCCGATCGCATGGCCCACTCCATCCATGCGCAAGGTTACCTGGCAACTCCCAGCCGACCTGCTCGTCTGCGCAGGACGCACAATCGCCGAGGGCACACCATTTGGCGCCGACCAGATGCTCGCCTGGTACAACGCTCATCCTGACAAGCGCCTGCCGCCGGTAGCCGGACGTTGCCCCGATGAATTTCGTTCACTCTTTGCCACACGCTTCAACGAGAAATTCCCCAACGGGCTCAGGATCGAGGCGCCCAAGCGCCGGCTGTCAGTAAGCTACCGGGCGGCAAGCGGCTCGTTCAGCGTCGATATCCAGGGTGTGGCAGAGAGCCTGCCGGACATCTCCGGCTTGTTGGCGCCGCTTAACCTGCTGGATCCCTTGGTCGAGGCGTGTGCGTCCGATCTCGCTGCCTATGCGCGGCTTCTGGGCAAAGCCTCGTCGTCAAAGCAGGAAATGGCTGTTGCAGCAGCATTGCCGGCGCCACTGCGCTCCATGCCGGCGGCGAAGCCTCTCACCGAGTTGAAGGCCTGGCTCGACGCCCGTGTCGTGGGTCCGGTGGCGACAATTCCCTCGCGCGAGTTGCTGACGCGCGTAGGAGGCGAACTTCCGCCTAACGGAATAATCTCCAAATCCGATTTGGCGCTCATTACGCATGTTCTGGCAGATTGTGATTTTGGCGTCGAACCGGATCCCCAGATTTCCTATGCGCGCTCAGACGCCGACAACGAAATGGTCGTGTTCCGTGCGGCGGGCGGTGGAAGACTGACCGTCATACGGCCGGAGTTTCTCAGCGCATTCGCCAATATCCACATCGGCATGCTCGTCGCCACAGCCGACGGCGTCGTTTCACCTGAGGAAGTCCAGACGCTTCAGAACGCCATCATGCAAAATGGGGACTTGCAACCCACCGAGCAGCGGCGACTTGTGGCGCGTCTGGTGCATCTGGCGAAGAACCCACCGACCACGCGCATACTGAGCCGATTCAAGGATCGGTCCTTGGCCGAGCGGGAGGCAGTCGCGCGCTTGGCAGTTGCGGTGGCCGCCGCCGACGGGCGCCTAGCCGTGGAAGAGCTGCGCCTACTCGAGAAAATCTATCAGTCCCTCCAAATCCCTGCAGCGCGTCTCTACAGCGCACTTCAAGAGGCTGGCGTTCGGGACGAGGAGCCACCGACTATCGCGCCCGCCGGTGCGGTGAAGTCCGTTCCGATCCCGCCAGGGCCCAAAGCAACGGACGGCCATATCATCGTTCTCGACAAAAATCGTTTGGCGCGGACGCGCGCCGACACGGCCGTTGTGAGTTCGATCCTGGGCGACATCTTTCGAGACGAAGCAGAGGCCAAGCCTGATGCACCCCAACCTGGGCCGGCGCGTATGGACGCGGCCGTCGATCCCTCGCTTTACGCCGGCCTCGACGAGAAGTATGTGCCGCTTCTCGCAGAGATCGCCGAACGGGAATACATCACACGCGAGGACTTCGAGGAGCTGGTAGGGCGGTACAACGTGATGTGCGATGGTGCCATTGAGGCGATGAACGACTGGGCCTACACGAAATTTGATGAGCCGATTCTCGATGATGGTGCGCAAATAGTCATCCACGGAGATTTGCTGAGAAGAGCCAATCGGGAGGCCGCATGAGCGCGGACGGCGAAGCACCCATCCGGCCGCGCGAACGCGACGGCATCATCCAGGCGCTGAGCGCCGGTGTGGTGCCACGGGTGGGGCTTAAACACGTCCAGGTCGGACGACTCCGAGAGCTCCAGGCGTTGATCAAGGACATCGAGCGCATCGCGGACGGTGGCGCCGCCGTGCGCTTCGTCATCGGTGAATATGGTGCTGGCAAGACGTTCTTCCTTACGCTCGTGCGTCTCATCGCGATGGAAAAGCGGCTGGTCACCATCTCGGCTGACCTGGCACCGGATCGCCGACTCCAGGCGACCGGCGGACAGGCACGCAGCCTTTATGCAGAAAGCCTGCGTAACCTCGCGACGCGCACCCGGCCGGAAGGTGGAGGGCTCGGCGGCGTGGTCGAACGCTTCGTCACCGACGCAGCAGATGAGGCGCGCAAACAGGGAACTGCCATAGACGATGTCATCCAGAACAGGATGGCGTCGCTGCGCGAGTTGGTGGGCGGTTACGATTTCGCCCAGGTCCTTGCCACCTACTGGCGCGCCTCGCAGGACGGCAACGAGGCGGGCAAGGATGCGGCGCTGCGGTGGCTGCGCGGCGAGTTCACGACGAAAACAGACGCACGACAGGCGCTGGGGGTTCGCGTCATCGTGGATGACGCGTCGATCTACGATCATTGGAAGCTGCTGGCCGCCTTTGTGCGGCTCGCCGGTTATGCGGGTCTTCTGATCACGCTCGACGAAATGGTCAACCTCTACAAACTACAGAGCAGTCAATCGCGTGCTGCCAACTACGAGCAGATTTTGCGCATTGTGAACGACGTGCTGCAGGGATCGGCGAGCGGAATCGGATTTATGTTCGGCGGAACTCCGGAATTTCTGCTCGACACTCGGCGAGGCCTCTATAGCTACCAGGCATTGCAATCGCGCCTGGCGGAAAACGCGTTCGCGAAGGGCGATGTCGTCGACCTATCCGGTCCGGTGCTGCGGCTGCAAAGCCTGACCCCGGAGGACCTTCATATCCTCCTCGAAAAATTGCGCAATGTGTTCGCTGGCGGCGATCCGACGAAATACCTGGTTCCGGATGAGGCCTTCGATGCCTTCATGACCCATTGCAGTCAGAAGATCGGAGAGGCGTATTTCCGCACACCGCGAACGACGATCAAGTCCTTCGTGCAGATGCTGTCCGTCATCGACCAAAATCCGGGCGTGGACTGGCGAACGCTCGTCGGCCAAGTACAACCCGATACGGACAGCCCTCCTGCTGCTTCCGAAGACGGCGGGGACGATCAGCTTGCCACCTTCAAGCTCTGACCCGCCGGCCGACGCCTTCGAGCAACTCCATCCCGAGGTTCGGCGCTGGATTTGGGACAAGGGATGGACCGCACTGCGCGATATACAGGCGGTCGCGATCGAGACGTTGTTACAGGGCGATCGCGATGCCTTGATCGCCGCATCTACGGCATCTGGCAAGACAGAGGCGGCCTTTCTTCCAATCCTGAGCCGCTTGGCCGAAACGCCCGGTACCGGTGTGCGAGCGCTCTATATCGGGCCGCTGAAGGCACTCATCAACGACCAGTTCCAGCGCCTCGAAGATCTCTGCGAGCGCCTCCAGATGCCGGTCACGAAATGGCACGGTGACGCGTCGGCGGCCCAAAAGCGGAAGGTGCGCGAAAAACCCGCCGGCATCGTCCTCATCACGCCGGAATCGCTGGAGGCGATGTTCGTGCGTCGGCCGGAAAGCCTCACGCGCATGTTCGCCGCACTCGAGTTCGTCGTGATCGACGAACTCCATGCATTCCTGGATAGCGAGCGTGGCGTGCAGCTTGCGTCGCTCCTTAAGCGCCTGGACGCAGAAACCGGCCGACGGCCGCGGCGCGTCGGATTATCAGCCACGATTGGCGATCTCGCCTTGGCAGCGCAATGGCTGCGACCGGACGATGCGAGCGCTGTTCGTATCATCAAGAGTGACGCTTCCCCGGCACCGCTGCAGTTGCAGATTCGCGGCGTCGAAGAACCGGTTGGCGCCAAAGAGGACGAAGGCACAGACGAGTCCGACGAGCCAGGGAAGCAGTTGGCGCTGGACGCCATCGCCGCCCACCTGTTTCGGACGTTGCGGGCACAAGGCAATCATCTCGTCTTCGCGGGCAGCCGCGCCAACACGGAGGCGCTGTCCGACCGCTTGCGCGACATGTGTGACCAGGCCGGCGTACCGAATGAATTCTTTCCGCATCACGGTAATCTGTCGCGTGAGATGCGCGAAGACCTGGAGCAGCGCCTGAAAGAAGGCCGACTCCCGACGACCGCGGTTGCCACAACGACGCTGGAGCTCGGTATCGACATCGGTTCCGTCGAGAGCGTGGCCCAGGTCGGCGCCCCCGCATCCATTTCCTCATTACGCCAGAGGCTGGGCCGCTCGGGTCGGCGCGAGGGCAAGCCGGCGGTCATGCGGATCTATGCCATCGAAAGCCAGCTGACGACGCGCTCCAGCGTGTTCGAGCGGATGCGTGCCGAGACGATTCAAGCGGTCGCCGCCGTGCGATTGCTGCTCGACCGATGGATTGAGCCGCCCTCCGGCACGGCGCTGCACCTGTCGACCCTGCTGCATCAGACGCTGTCTGCCATCGTGGGACGTGGCGGCATCCAGCCCCAACAGGCGTACCAGCTCCTGGCCGGTAAGGGGCCATTTGCGGTCGTTACGCCCGAACTCTACGCGCGGCTGTTGCGTGCGATGCACGATCGCGAGCAGAAGCTTGTAGAGCAATCGCCGGATGGCTTGCTGATGCTCGGCTCTCTCGGAGAGCGGCTTACCGGCTCCTATGACTTCTACTCAGTTTTCGTGACGTATGACGAGTACACCATCGCGAACGAGACGAAAACACTTGGCACGCTATCCGTCACCAATGCGCTGGGACCTGATGACTTTGTGATTTTCGCTGGTCAGCGCTGGAAGGTGCGAGAAGTCGATGATCGCGCGAAGAAGATTCTCGTTGAGCCAGCCCCTGCTGGCCGCGTTCCGAAGTTCGAAGGCGAGGCCGCCCCGATCAACAATCGTTTGGCCGAAGAAATGCGTTCGGTCTACCTCGACGACGACGTTCCGGTTTATCTCGACGCCGCAGCGAGAATCTATCTCGCCGAAGGCCGAACGGCATTCCGCGAACTCGGACTGGACCGCCAATCGTGTGTTGCAATCGATGGGCGGACATACGTGTTTCCCTGGGTCGGTACACGGACAATGGACACGCTGCGACTGTTTCTGCGTTATTGCGGCCTGCCGATGGAGCAAGGCCGCATAGCGCTCAGCGTGGCAGCCAAGGACGCTCACGAGCGGGCAATGGACGCCTTCAGACAACTTAGCACGACCTCGCCACCGACCGACGCGCTCGCACTCTTGAGCGAAACCTTGCGCGCAGCCAAATACGACTATCTCTTGCCGGATGATTTACTTCGGGCAGCATTCGCCAATGACCGACTCGATATCAGGGGAGCGATGCAGCTCTGCGCACGACTTGTCGATGAGCGAGTCCGGACTGCTTGATGAAAACTTTGCGCATTGGTCCCAGATTATTGTGGATATGGTGAGCGTCGGCTCTATCGCGCAATGAGTCTCAAAATCTGCCGTTCAAGCGGACGGTCATCACCCTTGAAACTCTTCACCATCGCCTTGAGAAAAAGCTCAGGGTCAAGTCGGTCGAGATCAAGGGGGTGACCGGCCTGCTCCGCGATGAGCACCAGAAACGTTGTCTGTGTCCGTCCATTGCCTTCTCGAAACGGATGAATGGCGTTCAGTGTGGAAAGGAAGGCGGCCACTCCGGTGGCGAACCGGCCGCGCGATTGGTTGCGCAGATACTCCTTGCGATTCAAATCGTAGAACAAGCGCGTCATTTCACTGGAAATGTGCTCGGGATAGCAGAAGGCACTGCCGTCCTTTGCAATCCGGACCGTGCGATATCTGCCCGCCCAAGTGAACAGGTCTTGGAAGAGGTGGCGATGGATCGCGCGATAGTGCGTGGTGGTTAGGTGGCCGCGCGGCAACGGTTCGTCCGCCCGCTGGCTCGTTATGGCCGCTTCGAACTCATCAAGCGCCGCCTGATCGCGAAGGCCGGGAATATTCTTGAGGACCGTGGTGCCAGGGTAGCAATATGGATCCGCTACGGCATCGTACATGGAACGAACTTAGGCCTTGTAGCCGTATTTGCGCAGCAAGGCTTTCCGGCGCTCCGCAGCAGACAGGCCCTGGCGGTCGAACTCACGGAAATCTTCCTCCGCCCTGCGGCTGACTTTAATGCCCTCGACAGCGCTGATCTTAGCAAAGCCGCTACGACCAATGGTGGAGGTGCGTGTACGGATTGGAGATTTCGTCTTGGCCGCCATACCTCATTCTACCATGCCGGCGCGCGCGGACCAACGGCGCCATGCTCCCTAATTCCGCTCACCGCGCCCTTCGACAGTTGAGCGGGCGAGGACCCCGGACGACGGCGCCGCGACCGACGCCACCGCGTGCGGGCGGATGCCGCCGGTGCCGTAGCCGTAGCACGACGCTACGCCGCAGACGTCGGACTTGTAGTTGATGTTGCCGATTCAATAAGTCGGCTTCCATCGACACCCAGCACAATATCCCGTCGCCACATTGTAGCCGGTCAGCGTCGTAGCTTAGTCGATATCGGACACGCCCAAATCGGCGCAATTGAACGCAATCATCCTCTCTTCCTCATCGACCACTCGGAATCTTTGTGCTTCTAATCCGCGCTCAGAAATGTCGTAGACCGCCAACTGCAACTTTGTTGTCGCGACCAAATCACCCAAATAAAGGCTGCGGACGCCCTTGCATTTCACAACGACTCGTTTTGTCACGGCTTTGTTTTGAAGGCGAAGCACAAGCTCCAAGTCGCATTCGCTTCCATCGTCGGGACGAAGAATTTTGTTTATCGTAAGACGATCCAAGAAGCCGAGATGCGTTGCTTCAAGAGATTGGGCCTCAATTTCCGTCATGAGAATCACTTTCCAGGATATACACCGGGAACATGGGAGCTGGTTTCAATCCGGCCCCCTGGAGTCCATTCGTAGGTATGAAAATGCACATCTGGAATCCCCGCCGCTCTATTGCCGGCATTAAAATCCGTTCTGCCAATGAGACGACCGTACTGATCATAGTACGCTTCCCAAGGCTCGACTCTGCCCAGGTCGTTCATATATTGCCCGGTGAGAATTCGCGTTCCAGGAGTCACCTGCGTAGGTGCTTTGGCAATAAATAGCGCGTCATTGGCTATAAATTCCGCTTCTCCTACGGGCCCCGTCAAGAGATATAGCGGTAAGAGCAGAATGTTCGTCAAGGTTGCAAGCGGTCGATCATATTCAGGACCGTTTAACCTGCTATAGTAGTCATTGCCGGTATGGTGGCACATTCCCATGCATTGGGTTTGCTCACCGAGTGCAGTTCGATAAATCTCCGCATGTTGGAGCGCTTCATTAAACAAATACCCGAACGCCCCCGTGATGGCTCCGTTCTCGAACTTGCCGCCGCCGAGGACGGAGCCGATGCCGCCGGTAACGGCGTGCTCCACCACAGCGCCGACACTGGCGTGATCGGACGGCACGTCGGGGCCCGCCAGGTCGCTGAAGCCGGCTGCCAGGAAGCCCGAGCCGAAGCTGCCGCCGCCCGCGACGCTGGCGAGGCCTCCCACCAAGCCGTGCGCGCCCGCGCTCGCCAGCATCGCACCCGCCGAGGTCGGCGCGCCGCTGGACGTCGCAAGGCCCGTCGCCTGTTTGAGGAAGTGGATGCCCGCGAAGGCAAAGGCTTCGCCCGAGCTGATCAGCGCCCCTTTCAGCGTTCCGGTGCTGACATAGCCGCCGGCGGCACCCGAGATGCCCGCCGACAGCGTCGAGCCCACCACGCCCGTGCCCAAGAGCGCCGGCAGCGCCCAGTGCTGCTGCAGCAGCGCCGAGAGCGCGATGCCGGCAATGGCGCGGAACACCGGGTCCTTGTAGAAGCAGCCCAGGAAGCACAGAAAATTTCCGACCCGACGCTACGGTCCTGTCGAAGGCGGCATAGGTCGCCATTCAGGGTATTCAAGGCGCCAGCCGATATAGCAGCGACGCCCTGCACAAACTGGTGCTAAAGTAGGTAATTCAGGTGGGATTGGTGGAGAGCATGGAAAGGCCCCAGATAAAATCTGCTGCGGCGGCTAAGAATAAGATACGAGCCACCACTGCCATCACATTGAGCATCGGATCATTGAGTTCTTTGTAATTGCTTGTAAAAATGAAATATTTGGTGAATTTGAAACTGTTGCTTATCGAATTGTTCAAGAAAAGAGAAAAGCGGCCTAGCCGATCCCAAGCCTCATTGTGGTTCGCCTTCATTCTGCCGGTCATAAAGATCACCGTCGCAAAGTAGATTGCCACGATGATTCCCATTGAAATCATATAGAGGCGAAATGACTGCGGCATCAACGCTCCTTTTTATCAGTGTGTTTCGGGTTTCCAGCGATATCCGAGAGTAACCGATCCACCCGCACCATATTGAGCGGCCGGCCCAACATGTAACGATATTCCACTGAAGTTAAAATAGCCCGTGAGATTACCTCCGACGAAGTAGCCTCCTCCGACGTCAAGCTTGATTGTCGTGCCGTATGGCTCGTTGCCCAAGCCGGCATTGAACCCCTCCCAAGAAATTGCGCCGTCTAAGACCGGATGCCATCTTGCCGGCACTTCAATTCGAAATTTCATCCCTTTGAGTTTCGCTCCAAAGCCACCTCCAAAACCAAGAAATCCACTGCCATCGCGGTTGGATTCAAACGCAAAAGCCAACCCATCTCCAATCGAGATATCCACGTCGCCCGGCAACTTTGCTTCCGGTGGAGGTCTGCCGCACCCCTCCCACACTGTGCAGTCCCCTGTGTTGTATTGGCTGAAGTCTACACAAGGAGCTCCCGTCATATGTTCGCAGGCGGATGGTGGATTCACATTGGGATCGAGCGCACTGTTAAACAAATACCCGAACGCGCCGGTGATGGCTCCGTTCTCGAACTTGCCGCCGCCGAGGACGGAGCCGATGCCGCCGGTAACGGCGTGCTCCACCACAGCGCCGACACTGGCGTGATCGGACGGCACGTCGGGGCCCGCCAGGTCGCTGAAGCCGGCTGCCAGGAAGCCCGAGCCGAAGCTGCCGCCGCCCGCGACGCTGGCGAGGCCTCCCACCAAGCCGTGCGCGCCCGCGCTCGCCAGCATCGCACCCGCCGAGGTCGGCGCGCCGCTGGACGTCGCAAGGCCCGTCGCCTGTTTGAGGAAGTGGATGCCCGCGAAGGCAAAGGCTTCGCCCGAGCTGATCAGCGCCCCTTTCAGCGTTCCGGTGCTGACATAGCCGCCGGCGGCACCCGAGATGCCCGCCGACAGCGTCGAGCCCACCACGCCCGTGCCCAAGAGCGCCGGCAGCGCCCAGTGCTGCTGCAGCAGCGCCGAGAGCGCGATGCCGGCAATGGCGCGGAACACCGGGTCCTTGTAGAAGCAGCCCAGGAAGCACAGCCCGCTGGGATCGGTGAAGGACAGCGGATTGTTGCCGACATAGCTGTAGCGGTTCAGATCCTGCAGGTCGAACGGGCTCTCGATGGTGGGATCGGCGGCGAGGAAACGGCCTAGGGTCGGGTCGTAGAGCCGGGCGTTGAGATTTATGAGGCAGCCGCCGGCCAGCATCTCCTGCCCGGTGAAGCCGCGCGTCGTGCTGCTGGGATTGGCGCCGCAGGCCGCGTCGGTCCCGTTGGCGTTGCGGCTGCGGCCCCAGGCGTCGTAGCTCAGCCGCTGCACCAGCGCGCCGCCATTGTCGGCGATGATCGCGACCGAGCCCAAGGAGTCGAGCACGAACCAGCTCCAGGTCACCACCGGCGCGGTCCAGGTCGCGGCGCCCCAGGTGAAGGCGCCCCATACCGGTCCCGACGCCGCCGTGCTGCTGCGCTGGGCGACGATATGGCCGTCGACCGTCAGATAGTCGCGCCAGGAGACGTTGCCGGGGACGACGATCTTCTCGCTCATCGCGCCGGAGGCCGGATCGTTCAGATAGGTCGTGGTCGCGGCCAGCGTGCCGGTGCAGTCGCCGGAGCGGTTCTCCATCCTGATGCGGGCATGGTCGGCGTCATAGGCGAAGCACAGCGCGGTGCCGCCCTGGACCAGCGAGGCGGTCCTGTCGAAGGCGGTGTAGGTGGCCGCCGCGTTCACCGTGCCGCTGCAGGAAGCGCCGGATGAGGCGCAGGTCAGGTTGCCGTTGGCGTCATAGGCGTAGAACCCGCTGACCCCGGACGACGGCGCCGCGACCGACGCCACCGCGTGCGGGCGGATGCCGCCGGTGCCGTAGCCGTAGCACGACGCTACGCCGCAGACGTCCGACTTGTAGGTGATGTTGCCGAGGGGATCGTAGGCGACCGTCTTGTTGACGATGCCGGTGCCGGCCGAGGTGCAGGCGGTCACGCTGCCGGCGCTGGGTCCGGTCGCCGAGACGGTGAGCCGGTTGAGGCCGTCGTAGCAATAGCGCTCGTAGACGGCGGCGTTGGCGTCGCTGCGCGCCGTCAGATTGCCCAGATGGTCGTAGGTGTAGCTGAAAGCGGCCAGCGTGTTCGAGGGGCCGGCAGTGACGGCGGTGAGCAGGCCGGTGGCGGCGTCGAAGCTCTGGCCGGTGGTGACGCCGTTGCCCTCAGTCTGTGAGGTCAGGTGCAGCTCGGCGTCGCGCGTCACCGCCGTCCACAGCACGATGGCGCCGCCGGCGCTGGCGCAGCTCGGCGTGCCGGCGGTGTCGGTCAGGCGGCAGAGATAGCCGCGGCTGTTGTAGACGTCGCGCACCGCGAAGCCGGAGGGGTAGAACACCGCGTCGACCGCGCCGTTGGTGGCGTTGTAGGTCGTGGTGTAGAGATAGCTGGCGCCGTCGACCGCGATCGCCGTCGTCGCCGGGCGGCCGAGCGCGTCGTAGCCGAAGCTCTTGGAGGTGATCGCGGCGGCGGCGCAGCCGGGATTGTCGCCGGCCGTGGTGCAGGACTTGACGAGCTTGCCGACCGCCGGCGCCGCCGTGCCGTAAAGCCAGTTAGAATAGACGACGCCGTCGAAGCGGCGGACGACGCGGCCGAGCAGGTCGTAGTCGAGGCTCGTGGTCTGTCCCTTGGCGTCGGTCTGGGATTTGAGCTCGCCCAGCACGTCGGAGAGATAGTTCCAATGGCCCAGATCGGGGTCGACGGACTCCGTCTTGTTGCCGCGGATGTCATAGGCGTTGCCGATGACGTTGCCGGACGGGTCGGTGATGGTCAGCAGATGGCCGAGCGAATCGTAGACATAGGCCGTCGTGTTGTTCGCCGCGTCGGTGACGGAGGCGCTCAGGCCCTGCGCGTTGCGGGTGGTCGTCGTGGTCTGGCCGAGATCGTTGGTCGCCGACGTCGTCAGGCCGTCATAGGCGAAGGTCGTATGCCCACCGTTGGGGAAATCGGTTCGCGTGACGCGGCCGAGCGCGTCGTAGGTGTTGGTGGTCAGCTGCGCCGTGCCGGTGCTGCAGATGCCCGGCGTCGCGGTGAAATAGGGCCGCCTGGTGGTGAAGACGCGGCCTTTGGCGTCGTAGACCGTCGCGCTGCGGATCAGACAGCCGTCGAAGCCCTGGACGTCCTGCACGATCGGCCGGCTCAGCACGTCGTAATAGATCGTGGAGACCGGGCCGATCGCCGTCGTGCCGTCGGCGGCGAAGGCGGCGGTCTGCTTGAGGTAGGCGCCGTTGCTGGGGCAGCTCGCCGTCCCATTGTTCACGCCCGAACAATAGGCATAGGAGATCATGGTTCGGGTGCCGTCGGGCCTGATCTCCTTCACCGGGCGTCCGAGCGTGTCGAAGGTCCAGGCGGTGGTGAGCCCGTTGGGGCCGGTGTGGCTGACGGCTTCGCCGAACGCCGCGTTGTAGCTCCAGCTTTCCGACTGCGACAGCGCGTTGGCCGCGGAGATCTCGAAGACGCCGGCCGGATCGTAGCCGGCATGGGAGGTGCGCGGGGCGATTCCGGTGCGGTAATTGTCGGAGGAACAGCCTGCGCCGCTGACCGCGGTGGCGGTGCGGTTGCCGAAGGCGTCGAGCGTGTAATCGGTCTGCAGCTTGTATTCGCAGTCCTGCGGCTCGACGATCTCCTGCTTCAGCAGGCCGGTCGTCGAATCGTAGTCGAAGGACGAGTGCCGGACGAGGTGCGCCTGCCCGGTCACGAAGCTGTCGACCGACGACGACGTCAACCGGCCGAGAATCCAGTTCGTCGTGTCGTTGGAAAAGACATTGGTGGTGTCGCTGGTCGACGACACCGTGCCGTTCAGCGCGGTCGACACCGACACTTGCGTGGCGTTGCCGTAGCAGGTCGTCGAACTGTCGCAGTCATAGGTGTAGGTGGTGGTGACCGCCGGCATCGCGGCGCCGTTCAGGTCGTTGCTCGCGACCACGCTCTGATGCAGCGCGACGAAGTGGCGGCCGTTGCCCAGCGGCTGGTCGTCATAGGTGTTCGTCGTGGCGTTGAGCGTCGTGGCGCCGAGTTTTTTTGTCAGCGTTGCGACCGATCCGGTCAGGGGGAACAGGGTGTTGTAGGTCGTTGTCTGGACGATGCCGGTCTGATTGTCGGTGACCGTCATGCTGGCGAAGCCGAGGAAGCCGCGGCCGCGCAGATCGGCCTGTGCCCCGCCATAGGCATAGTAGGAGATGTAGCTGGTCCCGACGCCGTTGCTGGCGGCGACGCTGGCTACGACATAGATGGCGCCGTCCAGATTTTGCGTCGGATAGGCAGGGGACGAGCCCCTGACATAGAACGTCCCGTTGCGATTGAGCCTGTCATAGCCGATGCCGATCGCCGCCCCGATGCCGTTCGAAACGCCGGTCATCAATTCCGGCACATAGGGCTGCTGCGGGAAAAGCGGACCGTAGAATCCGACCCGGTTGTCGCGCGGCGCGGTGGCCTGCTTCTGCAGCCAGATCTCGGGGGCGCCGTCATTGTCCCAATCGGCCACCGTTCCGTAGATGTCGGCATTGCCGGCGTCGTTGCTGAGCGTCGCGACCTGGACGAAGCCGGTTCCGGTCGAGAGGAAGAACAAATGCGGCGCGGCACTGCCGGTCCCGATCAGGGCGATGTCCTGCCGCCCGTCCGCGTTCCAATCGCCGACCAGCGTGAGATACAGGCGCCACTCCAGAGCCGGTGCGGCGAGCGGCGCGGCGAACCCCTTGCCGGTCGCCAGATAGATCATCGCGCCGGTGCCTTGGTTCGGCGTGATCAGGAGGTCGGTTTTGCCGTCGCCGTTGAAATCGCCAAGCACCGTTTGCCGGTAGCCCGACCAGTCGGGCGGCGTATAGGACGGTATCGCCGGGTTGCAGGAATAGAGCAGATCGTTGTGATCGTTCTGCAGCAGGACGTCGGTGCAGCCGTCGCCGTCGAAATCTCCGACATAGGTCTCCGCGTTGTAGTCGCCGGTATAGGTCCGGCCCGCCGCGAAGGTTCCGTCGCCATTGCTGAGATAGGTGTGGCTGTTGTGGTCGCTCGCGTCCTGCGAGAACAGGTCGGAGCGGCCATCGCCGTCGAAATCGCCGGTCAGCGTCACGTAGAGGATGGCCGGACCCAGCTGCGGCAGATGGAGCGAGCGGTCGTTCTGCAAGGCGTAGAATTTGTGGCTGCCGACGCTGTGATCGGCGACGAGCGTATCGGCATAGCCATCGCCATTGGTGTCGATGGCGGCCGGCATCTGCGCGGAATAGAAGTCGGCGGGACCGTTGCAGTTGTAGTCGGGGTGTTCGGGCGCGGTGTAGGACGCCGTCATGTTCGATGACGTGAAGATATACGACAGGCCGGATAGGGTGGCGAAATAGATCGAACCGGCATTGGGGCACGGCGTCCCGCCATGGTCGAAGAGCTGCACGGCGTCCGTCAGCCCGTCGCCGTTGTAGTCGCCAGCCGCGATGTTGGGTTTGGGATCGCCCTGGTTGCCGAAGCCGATCGGGTTGCTATACGCCGGGTGCAGCGTGTCGGCGCCGCCTTGCCAGGTGAATGTCGTCGGCGCGAAGCAATTGTTGCTCCCGTCGCATTGCTTGATCTGGATCAGCCGGCTGTGCAGCAGATTGGTGCCCGCCCGGTACTGCAGCTGATAGTCGGTGACGAGCGAGGCGCCGGCATAGGTCTTGATGTGGCTGAGAACCACCGTCGTCTGCTGCAACGAGCCCGCCTGATAGGCCGGCACGCTGTCGACGCGGGGGTCATAGGAAAACTGCACCGAGTTGTAGGGACCCAGGGTGGGCGCGGCGGCGTGACCGGTGTAGTCGACGCGCAGCGGATAGACTTCGCCGTAGTCCCGGCGATCGCCGCAAGGCGCCGGCGCGGGATCGGCGCAATTATAGGTGACGGTCAGGTAGTTTTTCGCGCTGTCGGTGATCCGGTTGACCGCCCAGATCCGGGCCGTGGCGGTGCCGACGGCAAGGACGCGCGAATCGGGTGTGTTGCCGAACTCCATGACCTGGCCGGCCTTGGTGCGCACTTCGAACCAGGCCGGCCCCGAGCCGCCGGCGGCCGTGCCGTGCGCGACGATCTTGGAGAAGTTGTCGATCTCGGTGCGGTATTCGCTCTCCGGCGCGCCATAGGCGACGTTCGGCGTGACTAGCATCAGGCGCTGGCCGTCCAGGCAGAAGCGGTCGCCCGAATCGTAGTTCACGCCGCCATGGACGAGATCCTGCGCAAGGGTCCGCGCACAGCGCGTGACGACCGGCAGTCCCGACAGCGTCCAGCCCAACCCAACCAGGCCGTCGCCGCCCTGGCTCGAATAATTGAGCGAGAGCGCCGGAACCATCCCCGCAGTGCCCGGCGGAACTGCGATGGGAATCGAATAGGTCGCCGCGCCGGAATCGCTGACATTGAACTGGCCCGGCACGATCATGGGCGGCGGCGCATCGGCGGCGGCCGCGGCGCCCGCAAGAACGACAAACGCTGCAAGACCGAACACTGCGGCATTCGAGGCGGCGGTTCGAAAGGACATGGAGAATCCCCACACTTGGCCGGCAGTCAGTTGCGCGCCAATCTTCCGTTTCTGCGCATCAGGGCGCTCATCTGCGCCTGCAGCCGTCGTATCGCCGCCGCCTGGGTCCTGTTCTCCGAGGTCAGCGCGTCGATCTGTTCCTGTTGCTCCTGAATCGCCTTGGTCAGAATCGGGATGAACGAGTCGTATTTCAGCCCGAGCGTGCGCTCAGCGTCGTTCTGCGTCAGCACGGCATCGGGAAGCACGGGCAGGACGTCCTGCGCGATGAAGCCGATCTGGCGGCCCTGCGTCCCGGCATCGTGCGGGTCTTTCCAGAAGAATGTGACCGGCTTGAGTCGCAGGATCAGGGACAACGCGTCGTCCGTCAGCGGCTGAATCTCGGTTTTGTGGCGCCGGTCGGACGGAGACATGAACGCCGTCGCGTAGGCGGTGCCGTTCACGGTCAGAAGGTAGCCCGGAGAAGCCGTTCCGATGCCGACATTGCCGGATGTGTCGATCCGCATCCGCTCGGTGGCCGCGGTGTTGAATATGTAGGAGCCGGCGATAAAGAGCGCCGCATCGTAATGCTCATTGAACCGGTTGTAGAATTGCACGCTGTCAATGTTGCCGCCTGAACCCGGCGCGAACTCCATACCCTCGTGGCCCCCGGCGGAAATGACGAGGGAGTAGAGCGGGTTGGTAGTCCCGATCCCGACATTCCCCGAAAAATGCGGAGCGGAAAGCGGCGCCAGAAGCGTGTTCGCGCAATACAGAAGGTAGTCGAAATTGCCCATCACCGGGACCGCGTCGGCCGGCTGCCCGTTCGAGAGCGGCGTATAGGTGTTGGGATTGGACGACGAGCAGGTAGTCGCCATGGCGCCGGAACCCCATAGTACCGCGGCGAAAACGAGCGGAGCCAAAATATATTTTCCAGGCATGGATATCCTCCCCAAGATGGACGCCTGCCAGCCGCGGACGCCTCGTCTGCGCCATGGCGCGAACGGGTTCGCCGCGCCGTCAAACTTCTACGCTCTGCACCCACCTTGGCATCGAATGCCGTTCGCCGCCGCGATGTGATGGCCTAGAACAAAAAATCCTCTGCATCGATCTGGTCGGCGGACACGCCACTCAGCTGAACGGTGTCGCCGCCCAGGGACGCAATCGTGAGACTGGCGAAGTTCAAACCGCGGCCGGAAAGGTCGATCAGATCGTGTCCTGAGGACCCGTTCACGGCAACTCCGATTAAAGCAGCATCAGCCACAATACTTGGACATTTCAGTATTGCGCACGGCCATGCCGACCAATCGAGTCTCGTTTTGGAATTCGCTCATATCACGACTTGAGGATATACTTCTTTGCCGGGCGCGGTAAGCGGAAGAATGACGGAAGTGTTCGACGCCGGCGCATGCGGTGGCGACGAGACCGAAGCCAACCGCCGACGACACGGTATGTTCGACAAGCGACACGCGCTAACGGATGAACGGGCGACAGACTGTGGATCCCACCAAGCAGCTCGCTTACGCAAGATTTGACAGCATACTTCCCTAGTTCGGGCCGTTTGGCGGCGTCGCCGGCATTGCTTCGGCGACGCCCCCTAAGACACCGCCGTCTGCCGAACCGGGAGCTTCCAGTTGGAGCGGACGAAGTGGCAGGTGTAGCCGTTGGGATAACGCTCCAGGTAATCCTGGTGCTCGGGCTCGGCTTGCCAGAAGTCGCCGGCCGGGACGACGTCGGTCACTACCTTGCCCGGCCACAACCCCGAAGCGTCGACATCGGCGATGGTGTCCTCGGCGATGCGCTTCTGCGCCTCGTTCGTATAGAAGATGGCCGAACGATAGCTCATGCCGATGTCGTTGCCCTGACGGTTGCGCGTGGTCGGATCGTGAATCTGGAAAAAGAATTCGAGCAATTTACGGTAGCTGATCCTGGCGGGATCGAAAACGATCTCGATCGCCTCGGCATGGCTGCCGTGATTGCGGTAGGTCGCGTTGGCAACCTCGCCGCCGGTGTAGCCGACCCGCGTCGACACCACGCCGTCATAGCGGCGGATGAGGTCCTGCATGCCCCAAAAACAACCGCCAGCAAGGACGGCCCGTTCGGTGGTCATGAAATTTCTCCTCGTGAGTTGCGTGCCGCGGACGGCATCCGCCGCGCGATCCTATCGCGCTGCCGCCGGCTGGCAAGGCGAAGATCGCAAGACGATGCGGCGTTCTGCGGCGCTGTCCGCCGCCAACGCCGTCAAAAAGGCAGCCGCGTCGAAGATCGCGCCCGGCGCATGCGCGCCGGCCACCGGCGCGCCGTTCAGCAAGCGGCCGGCCGCTTCGCAGACCAGCGGCGCCGTGAAGGCATAGATGTCGCGTCCCTGGGCGACGATGCGTCTGGTTTCGCCGGCGCGCCGCGCGATCACATCGACCTGGAAAATCTGCGCCGAGCGTCCGGCCGCGTCGACCGCCAGCGGCGGCGGCGTAGCGGCGTCCGACAGGTCGCGAAGCGGCGCCTCGGTGAGGTAGGTGTGCAGCTCCCGCGCCGCGATGTGCCGCGCGATCAGCACGATCTCGGACAGCGGCACCTCGGCAACGCTTTGGCGGCCGAACGGCGCGTCGAACGTCCACGACGTCACAGCGGCTTGCGGTGGCGGCGGCGCCAGGCGCCCTGCGCTGACGGCGACGCGCGGCGCGGTGTTGCGCGCGCCGGTGGCGCGCGTGCCGGGGGTCGGATGCCAGAAATCGAGCGCGATGCCGATGCGGATGTCGTCGAGCCGGTCCCAGCCGGCGGCGGCGGCGGTTGCCAGAAGATCGGCGAAGCCGCCGTAGAAGCCCATGGCGGGAAGGACGGCGACGCCGGCGGCGCGGGCCGGCGCGTCGAAGCTGTCGAGGGTGGCGCGGGCGCTGGCCTGCTCCGCCGTGACGTCGAGATAGTGGGCGCCGGCGCGCAGCGCCGCGGCGGCAATCGCGGCGGCGGTGTCGAGGAAGGGACCGGCGCAGTTGATCACCGCCGCGGCATCGGCGAAGGCACGGTCGAGCGCCGCCGAGTCTTCGATGGCGGCGGTCCGCACCGCGATCCCGCGCGCCGCGAAGGATGCGAGCCTGGCGCCGCTGCGGCCGATGGCGATGGGCGTCAGGCGGCGGCGAAGCAATTCGTCGACGACGAAGCGCCCGGTATGTCCGCTGGCGCCGAAGACGGCGACGCGGGGTTCGTGCTTGCCGGTCATACTGCGCTCCGCGATGGCGCAGGCTGCCGCGAGAGGCCGAGGCGGCCCGTCATCTGTACGCGGTTGTTGAGCGGTGTCATCGGGGACAACCCCTCCAAAATGCCCCGTTTTCCTCGCATATTCGGGCGGCGCCGGGCCAATAGCTTTCGCCTATCGAATGCTTAGACAACAAGCAGTTCAGATCGGCCGGGCACATCCCCATAACCATCGCAGCAAGCGAGGCGAACGGTTATGGCGCACAGCAACGAGACGACGGCGAACCCGGTGGCCGAATACGGCCAGACCGTGCTGGTCCTGCAAGGCGGCGGCGCGCTGGGTGCCTACCAGGCCGGCGTCTACCAGGCGCTGCACGAAGCCAACATCGAGCCGGACTGGATCATCGGGACCTCGATCGGCGCCATCAATGCGAGCCTGATCGCCGGCAATCCGCGGGCGCAGCGCATCGCGCGGCTGAAGGAATTCTGGGCGACGGTCGAGCACGGCCCGCTGCTGAAGCTGGCCGGGGCGTGGCCGATCGTCGGCCAGAGCGCCGCGACCTTCCTATCCACCGTCACCGGCGTGAACGGCTTCTTCGAGCCGAACCCGCGCGCCCAGCTGGGCAATCATGTGAAGCTCGGCGCCGACAAGGCCGGATACTATTCGACGGCGCCGCTGCGCCGGACGCTGGGCAAGCTGGTCGATTTCGGCCTGATCAATGACGGGCCGGTGCGGCTGACGGTCGGCGCCGCCAATGTGCAGACCAGCCAGATGCACTATTTCGACAGCCGCGACAGCGCGTTGGACGTGCGCCATGTGATGGCGTCCGGCGCGCTGCCGCCGGCCTTCCCCGCGATCCGCATCGACGGCGAGCTCTATTGGGACGGCGGCATCCTCTCCAACACGCCGGTCGAGGCGGTGTTCGACGACAAGCCGCGCAAGAACGGCTTGGTGTTCGCGGTGCATCTGTGGAACCCGAACGGGCCCGAGCCGGACTCGATCCTGAAGGTGATGAACCGGCAGAAGGACCTGCAATATTCCAGCCGCGCCGGCACCCATATCGCGCGGCAAAAGCAGATCCACCGCCTGCGCCACATCATCTCCGAGCTGTCCCGGCGCCTGCCGGAAGAGACGCTGCGCGACAATTTCGTGCGCGAGATGGCGTCCTATGGCTGCCCGACGCGGATGCATGTCGTGCGCCTGCTGGCGCCGCAGCTGCATGGCGAAGACCATGCGCGCGACATCGATTTCAGCCCCGGCGGCATCTGCGCCCGCTGGGACGCCGGATATGCCGACACGCGGCGCGTGCTGGCAGCCGCGCCCTGGGCGGCGCCGGTCGATCCGATCGAAGGATTCATCCTGCACGAAGCCAATGCCGGCGTGATGCAGGACGACGACATGTCCACCGTCATCCCCAAGCCCTGAAAGGACCAACCGCCATGAACATCTTCTCCACCACCTTGTTCGCCTCCGCCCTTGCCGTGCTCACCGTCAGCGCCGCCGCCCTCACCCCGGCCGCCGCCGGCGCCAATTACGGCCCGCCCAAGCTCGAACGGATGACGAGCGACGACGGCGTGATCCGGGTCAGAAGCGCCTATGGCGTCGCCGAGACCGTGGCGCGGCTCAAAGCCGACATCGCCGCCAAAGGCATCCGGTTCTTCGACGAGATCGACCAGCAGAAGCTGGCGGCCGATGCCGGCGTCACGCTCCATCCATCGACCCTGCTGGTGTTCGGCAATCCGCCGCTCGGCACTCAGTTCCTCTCCGCCAATCCCTATTCCGGCCTCGACTGGCCGGTGCGGATGCTGGTGCTGCAGGACGCCGACGGCCAGGTGTGGATCGCCTATACCGACTTCACCTATATCGCGCACCGCCACCACATCACCGACCGCGACCCGCAATTCGCGATGGCGACGATGGTCGCGGCCTCGATCGCGTCGGCGGCGCAGACCGCCGCGATGACGGTGGGCGCGCCATGAGAGCCTGGATCAACCTCTCGCCGCTGTTCCTGAGCCTGGCCGTGCTGATCGCGGCCACCAGCGGCGCCTTCGCCCGCTCGGCGGAGACCTATACCGGGCTGTTCGACAATCTGGGCGCCGGCGGCTACGACGTTGTCGCCTATCTCACGCAAGGCAAGGCGGTCGAAGGCAAGGCGGAATTCACCGCCGACTATCGCGGCGCCACCTGGCGCTTTGCCTCGGCGGCGGACCGCGTGCTGTTCGCCGCCAACCCCGCGCGCTATGCGCCGCAATATGGCGGCTATTGCGCCTGGGCGGTCGGGCATAACTACACCGCCTCCGGCGATCCCACGGTGTGGAAGATCGTCAACGGCAAACTCTATCTCAACTACGACACCGACGTTCAGAAGCAGTGGAATGCCGACACGGCGAAGTACATCGCCGACGGCGACCGCAACTGGCCGTCGGTCCTGGACAAGTGACATGCAGGACTCGTTCGGCAACTCCCTGACCACGGCGCAGGCGGCGACCGCCGCGGCGGTGGACGTCTACGCCGCGGACTGGATCGGCTACGGCACGCGCCTACGCACGATCTTCGCGGCGGCGGACGCCGATCCGGACTGCGCTTTCGTCAACGCCTGCGCCGCGTCGGTGCACATGGCGCTGGAAGCCGCAAGCGGGTTCGCAGCGGCCAAGCCTTATCTGGAGCGGATGCGCCGCAACGCCCAGGGCGCGACCGGCCGCGAGCAGATGACGATCGCGGCCGTCGACGCCTGGTCGATGGGCGAGACGCGCATCGCTTTGGCGATCTATCGCGAGCTGGTGGAGCGCTATCCGGCGGATCTCGCCGCAGCGAAGTGGGGACAATATCACGCCTTCAACCTGGGCGACGCCGTCACGATGCGGGCGATGGCGGAGACTGCGATCCGCGCCCATCAGGATACCGCCGAAGCCTGGGGCATGCTCGCCTTCGGCGAGGAGCAGTGCCACCGGCTGGGCCGCGCCGAGGAAGCCGCGCTGCGGGCGCTGGCGATGAAGCCGGATGACCCTTGGGCGCATCATGCGCTGGCGCATATTTTTGAATCGCAGGACCGGACGCGCGACGCGATCCGCTTCCTGACCGCGCAGGCGCCCGGCTGGGCGCAGCGCAGCATCTTCGTGCGCGGGCACAATTGGTGGCACCTGGCGCAATTCCACCTCGACGCCGGCGAGCCGGCGCGGGCGCTGCAGATCCACGACCAGCATCTGTGGGGGACGTGGCCGGAGTTCGCCCAAGAGCAGATCGGCGCCATCTCGTCGCTGTGGCGGCTGGAAATGGCGGGCGTGAAGGTCGGCGCGCGCTGGACCGCGATCGCGCAAAAGGTCGCCGAGCGCGGCTTCGAGCACATCCTGCCGTTCCACGACATCCACTTTGCCTATGCGCTGGCGCGCGGCGGACTGGCGGCGGACGAATTCCTGCGCGCCCTGGCGCGGCAGGCGACGAGCGCGAGCGAGAGCGTGTGGGCGACGGTGGCGTTGCCCGTGGCGCAGGCGGTGGTCGCGCAGGCGCGTGGCGATCATGCGCGGGCCTCGCAGCTGCTGCTGCCGGCGCTCGGCCAGCTGCATCGGCTGGGCGGCAGCCATGCGCAGCGCGACGTGCTGCTGCAATCCTGGATTCATGCGGCGATCCGAAGCGGCGAGCACACCGCGGTCGAAGACGTGCTGGCGCGGCGGGCCAAGCACCGCGCCCAGACCGGTTCGCTGCAGCGGTTCATCCGCCGCCAGCGCGAGTCCAAGCGGGCGCCGCGCCTGTTGCGGGCGGCATGACGATGCTGTTCGGTCTACACATCGGCTCGAGCCCGGAAGTGCTGGCGATCTCGATCCTCGTCTCCACCTTCTTCCTGGAGGATGCGGCGATCGGCTATGCCGCACTGCTGGCGGCCACCGGCATGATCGCGCCGCAATTGGCCTTCGCGGTGCTGTTCGCCGGCATCTATCTGGGCGATGTCGGCCTGTATTTTCTCGGCGCGGCGGCGCGGCGGCATGAGCGGGCGCGCCGGCTGATCGGCGAAGGACGGATCGCGGCGGCGCGCAAATGGCTGCGCCGGCGTTCGGTGCTGGCTCTGGTCGGCGCCCGCATGGTGCCGGGAAGCCGGCTGCCGATCTATGCCGCGAGCGGCTTCCTGCACATGCCGTTCCTGACCTTTGCCGCGGCAACGGCGGCCGCGAGCCTGGCCTGGACCGGCGCCATCTTCAGCGGGATTTATGCCTTCGGCATGCATGCGGCCGAGCTGTTCGGCGATTTCAAATATGCGGCGGCCGGGATCGTCGCCGCAGCCGTGCTGATCGGACCGTTGGTGTCGGCGCGCCTGATCGCACGCAAGACGGAGGCGGAACATGTCTGAAGCCCTGGCGCTGCGCGTGCCGCATCAAGGCATGCCGCCGCTGGACCGCTCGGGTCCGGCGCTGTCGCATTTCGAGTTCTGGCCGCAGCAAGTCTTCTATGCGCCGATGATCCTGTACTGGCTGTGGCTGTCGTTGAAGCATGGCGGCTTCATGCTGCCGACCGCCGCCAATACCGGCTTTGCCTTCGGCGGCTGCATCGGCGAGTCGAAGCAGGAGGTGCTGTCGCAGGCCGGGCCGCATGCGCGCCGCCACATCGCGCCGTTCATTTCCTTCCCGCGTGGCGGCGGCGACGTCGACCAGACGGTACGGGCGGCGCTGCGCCACGGCGCCAAGCTCGGCCTGGCGTTTCCGCTGGTGGCCAAGCCGGACAAGGGCTGCCGCGGCGCCGGCGTGCGCCGGGTGCGCAACGAAAACGAGCTGGTGCGCTATGCCGCCGAGTTTCCAAAGGGCGAGCGCATCGTGCTGCAGGCGCTGGTCGATCACGAAGCCGAGGCCGGCGTGTTCTATGTCCGCAGGCCGGGTCAGGCGCGCGGCTATATCGCGTCCCTGACGCTCAAATATTTTCCCTATGTGTACGGCGACGGACGGTCCACGGTCGGCGAGCTGATCGCAAGCGATCCGCGGGCAGGGTCGCTCAAAGACATCTATCTGCCGCGCCATGCCGCAAAGCGGGACCTGGTGCTCAAGCCCGGCGAGCCGTACCGCATCGCCTTCGCCGGCAGCCATAGCCGCGGCACGATCTTTCGCGACGGCAATCGCCACATCACCGACGCGATGACGCGGGCGTTCGATTGCATCGCCAAGGACATCGACGGCTTTCATTTCGGGCGGTTCGACGTGCGCTTCTCGTCGATCGGCGAGCTGCAACAGGGCCGCGGCTTCACGATCCTGGAATGCAACGGCGCCGGCGCCGAGGCGACTCACATCTGGGACCGCAAAACCACGCTGGCCGAAGCTTACCGCAGCTTGATGCGGCAATACGCGCTGCTGTGGGAGATCGGCGCGGAGAACGTGCGCCGAGGCGCCAAGCCGGCGCGGTTTCACCAGCTCGTCCGCGCCTGGCGCCACGAAGCCGCGCTGTGGGCGAAATACCCGATGACGGAGTGAGCACCGCGGTCTAAGCTCGCAGCGGCAAGGGGCGCGACAATGGAAATGCATCAGGTCCGCTATTTTCTGGCGGTCTGCCGCACGCTGAATTTCACCAAGGCGGCCGAGGAGTGCAACGTCGCTCAGCCGTCGCTGACCCGCGCCGTCCAGAAGCTGGAAGAAGAGCTCGGCGGCCCGCTCTTCCACCGCGAGCGCGCCAACACCCACCTGACCGAGCTCGGACGGCTGATGCTGCCGCATCTGGAACAGACCTTCGCCGCGGCGCAGGCGGCCAAGCAGCTGGCGACCAGCGTGCGCAAGGGCGAGGTCGCGCCGCTGCGCCTGGGGGTCGACAGCACGGTGCCGAACGAGCCGGTGATCGAGATCCTCGCCGCCCTGAAGCAGTCGATCAACGGCTTCGAGCTGACGCTGGGCGCCGGATCGCAGCGCACCTTGCTGGACGAGGCGATCGAGGGCGATCTGGACCTGGTGGTGGCCAGCCAGGCGGGCGATCCGCCGGACAAGGTGCGCAGCTGGCGGCTGTTCCGCGAGCCGATGAACGTGATCGTGCCGAAGGGACATCGCTTCGCCGCCATGGCGTCGGTTGCGGTCAAGGACCTGGACGGCGAGCCGATGATCGAGCGCATCGACTGCTGCATGATCCCAGCCTTCCGCGTGCTGTGCGAAGCGGCCGGCGTGACGCCGGAGGTGCGCCACCGCGCCACCAGCGAGGCGCAATTGCAGCAGATGGTACTGGCCGGATTCGGCACCGGCACCGTGCCGCGCACCCTGCCGGTGGCCGGCGGACTGGTGAGCGTGCCGCTGGACGGCAATGTGCTGGAGCGCGAGGTGATCCTGGCGACGGTGGCCGGACGCCGCTTCTCGCTGGCGGCGGATGCGTTCGTGAAGGTGGCGCGGGCGCGCGACTGGTCGGCGCGCTAGAGCCTGGCGACGATGTCGATCAGGCTTTCGGGATCGCAGCGCTCGCGATAATCCGGATTCACATAAGCATAGGCGATCCTGCCGTCCCGCCCGACGACATAGGTCGCGGCGATGGGGAGCATCCAGCTGTCATTGCCGTAGATCAGCGGCAGCTTGACGTTGAACTTCAGATAGCTCGGCTGGATGTCGCCGGGAATGCGATAGACCAGGCCGAACTGCATCGCCACGCCGTTGTCGACGTCGCACAGGATCTCGAATTTCAGATCGCGCTCCTTCTTGGTCTTGAGCGCGGCGCCGCCGATCTCCGGCGTGATCGCCACGACCTCGGCGCCGGCGGCCTTGAGGCGCGGCGCGGCATCGGCGAGGGCGTTCAGCTCCGCCGAGCAATAGGGGCACCACATGCCGCGATAGAAGGCGAGCACGACCGGATTTCGCCCGACCAGCGCGGACGACTGCACGAGCCCGCCTTCGGCGTTCGGCAGCATGAAATCGGGAACCGTGTCGCCCTCCTTCAGCGCGTTCTTTGCAGCCCCGGAATCGATCAGTCCACGGACCAAACGGTCGTTGTCGGCGTTGAACCACGCGGCCGTCGCCGCCCGGATTCGGGCGAGGGTTTCGGAGAGCGGCCGTTTGGCGGTCATCGGCGATCCTAGGCGCGGGCGCGCAGCGTGTTCAAGACGGCGAGGATCGCGGCGGGGTCCATGCGCTCGCGGAATTCGGGATTGACGTAAGCGTGGCGGATGACGCCGTCCCGGCCGATGACATAGGTCGCGGGGATCGGCAGGAACCAGCTCGCATTGCCGTAGCGCACCGGAAAATCGATCTCGATGTGGCGATACCATGCGATCACCTCCTGCGGCAGGCGGAAGAGCAGGCCGAAGGCGAGGCCGAGGCCGTTGTCGGGATCGCACAGGATCTCGAAATCGAATTTGCGCTCGCGCTTGGCGGTCAGCGCGCCGCCGCAGTCTTCCGCCGTCACGGCGACGAGCGCGGCGCCGGCGGCGGCGATGGCGGCGGTCGAGCCCTGCAGCGCTTCGAGCTCGGTCACGCAATAGGGACACCAGCGGCCGCGATAGAAGCTCAGCACCAGCGGCCCCTTGGCGAGGAGTTCGTGCGAGGCGACGAGCCGGCCTTCGGCGTTGGCGAGCATGAATTCGGGCGCGGCGTCGCCGGCCTTCAGCGCGGCATCGGCCGCGCCGGAGGCGCGCAACGCGGCGACAAGGCGGTCGTAGCGCGCGGTGATCTCGGGCTTGGAGCGGGCCCGCACCTGGTCGAGCCGCTCCTGCAATGTCTGGCCGGTCATGCGCCGAACCTAAGGCCTAAGCCCTTGTGACTCAATGAAATACGCCATAGCCGCCGGCTATCCATTCGGAAGGCAAGCGGCATTTCTCAGGGCGGCCCGTCTGCAACATCTTCGCTTCGTTGTCGTGCTTCACCGCCGGCAGCACGCAACACAACCCCAAACGGAGACCACCATGATCACCATCCTCAAGGCCGCTGTGGCGGCAGCCGCCCTGGCCACGGCCAGCTTCTTCATCGCCGCTCCCGCCTTCGCGGGCGAATGCCCCGCCGGCAAGGTCGGCGTCGACGTCACCAAGCCGGGCCCGATGGCGCCGGCCGGCGTGACCGACACGGTCATCGCCTCGATCGATCTCAAAGACTACGGCTTCGCCGGCCGCGCCTTGCGCATGCGTCGCCTGGTCGTGATGCCCGGCGGCGTCGTTCCGTGGCACAGCCATGGCGAGCGCCCGGCCAACATCCTGGTCGTGTCCGGCGCGATCACCGAGTACCGCAGCACCTGTGCCGTTCCGATCCTGCACAAGGCCGGCGACGTCACCGCCGAGTCCGGCAACCTGTCGCATTGGTGGAAGAACAACACCAAGAAGCCGGCCGTGCTGATCTCGTCGGACATCCTGCCGCCGACCAAGGCCGCCGACGGCATGATGTAACCCCCGAACTCGCCGCCCTCGCGAGGGGCGGCGGGTGGAAGCGGAAGCGTGGCGCCCCCGAACGGTGCCCCCTCCCCTGACGGGGCGCCACGCACCGCTGATTTTCAAGCGAGCATTCCCAATGAGCCAAGAGATGACCAGCCAAGCCGCCGCGATCGGTGCCCTGAACGGTGCCGAAGACAGAAGCGGCATCCGGCTGCCGACGCTTGTCGTGGGCCTCGCCGCCTTTCTGACCGTGGTGGACCTGTTCGGCACCCAGGCGATCCTGCCGACCCTGGCCCGCACCTATCATGTGACGCCCGCGACGATGGGCGTGGTGGTGAATGCCTCGACCTTCGGCATGGCCGCGTCCGGCCTGCTGGTGGCGCTGTTCAGCCAGCACATCAACCGCCGGACCGGCGCGATCCTGAGCCTGGCGCTGCTGTCGATCCCGACCGCGCTGCTCGCGACGATGCCGAGTCTGGCGGCCTTCGCCGTCCTGCGGGTGATCCAAGGACTTTGCATGTCGTCGGCCTTCACGCTGACGCTCGCCTATCTGGCCGAGAATGTCAGCGCCAAGGACACGACCAGCGCCTTCGCGGCCTATATCACGGGCAACGTCGCCTCCAATCTCGTCGGCCGGCTGATGGCGGCGGCGCTCGCCGATCATTTCGGCCTCTCGACCAATTTCTACGTCTTCGCCGCGCTGAACCTGAGCGGCGCGGTGCTGGTGTTCTTCATGATGCGGCGGACGCGGCCGATGGCGGCGCTGCCGGCGCCGCGCATGGCGCCCTGGGCGGCGATGGGCGTGCACCTGCGCAATCGCCCGCTGCTGGCGACCTTCGCGATCGGCTTTTTGATCCTGTTCGCGTTCATCGGCGTCTACACCTATGTGAACTTCGTGCTGGCGCGGCAGCCGATCGCCCTGCTGCCGATGTCGCTGGGCTTCGTCTATCTGGTCTTCCTGCCGTCGATCTTCACCACGCCGCTCGCCGGACGCACCGCCGAGCGGTTCGGGACGCGGCGCACGATGTGGGCCGCACTGAGCGTGGCGCTGATCGGGCTGCCGCTGCTGCTGACGCAGAATTTCCCGCTGATCCTGGCCGGCCTGGTGCTGGCCGGCGCCGGCACCTTCTTCGCCCAGGCGACCGCCACCGGCTTCGTGAGCCAGGCGGCCACCGCCGACCGCGGCGCCGCCAGCGGGATGTATCTCGCATCCTATTTCTTCGGCGGCCTGATCGGCGCGGCGGTGCTCGGCCAGCTGTTCGACCGCCTCGGCTGGCCCGCGACCGTCGCCGGCATCGCCGTCTCTCTCGTGCTCGCCATGGCGCTCGCCGCCGCGCAGCGCAAACCCGCATAGCTGCGCTCTATCGAACCTAAAGGCACACGGCATTTCAAAGATCCGCTCCCAACCCCGACACTCCAGACAGACACAAGGACGAAAGCGATGAACACCATGATGATGAAATCCCAGACCAAGACGGGCGTGCTGGCCGGCAAGACGGCCATCGTCACCGGCTCGACCAGCGGCATCGGCCTGGGCATCGCCCGCGCCTTCGCCGAGGCCGGCGCCAACGTCGTGCTGAACGGCTTCGGCGACGCCACCGAGATCGAGAACACCCGCGCCCTGCTCTCCGCCGAGATGATGGTGAAGGTCGCCTATGACAAGGCCAATTTGGCCAAGCCCGACGAGATCAACCAGATGATCGGCCGCGTCGAGGACGCGCTCGGCCATGTCGATATCCTGGTCAACAATGCCGGCATCCAGTTCGTGTCGCCGATCGAGAACTTCCCGGCCGAGCGCTGGGACGCGATCGTCGCCCTCAACCTTTCGGCGGTGTTCCACACCACCAAGGCGGTGTTCGCCGGCATGAAGGCGCGCGGCTTCGGCCGCGTCATCAACGTCGCCTCGGCGCACGGCCTGGTCGCCTCGCCCTACAAGGCGGCCTATGTCGCGGCCAAGCACGGCGTCGTCGGTCTCACCAAGGTGACGGCGCTGGAAGGCGCCGAGCACGGCGTGACCGCGAACGCGATCTGCCCCGGCTATGTCTGGACGCCGCTGATCGAGAAGCAGATCGACGACCAGGCCAAGGCGCACATGATCTCGCGCGAGGAGGTCATCCGCAGCGTCCTGCTGGCGCAGCAGCCCAACAAGAAATTCGCGACGGTCGAGGAGATGGGCGCGCTGGCCGTGTTCCTGGCGAGCGATGCCGCGGCCTCGATCACCGGCGCGGCGCTGCCGGTCGACGGCGGCTGGACCGCACACTGATTTACCAGCGGAGGAGGACCAAGAATGGCCGGCGAACCCCTTGCACGTGAGACAAACACCCCCCGAATTGTCATCGTCGGTGCGGGGTTCGCCGGTCTCTCCGCCTGCCGCGCGCTGGCCAAGGCGCAGGCGCAGGTGACGGTGGTCGACCGCCACAACTATCATCTCTTCCAGCCCCTGCTGTACCAGGTGGCGACCGCCAGCCTGTCGCCCGCCGACATCGCGCAGCCGATCCGCGCGATCCTGAAGGACCAGGCGAACGCGCGCGTGCTGCTGGGCGAGGTGACCGGCATCGACAGGCAGGCAAGGACGGTCCATCTCGCGGCGGGCGAACCGATCCCTTACGACTATCTGGTGCTGGCGACGGGCGCACGGCACTCCTATTTCGGCAAGGATCACTGGGCGGCGTTCGCGCCGGGCATCAAGTCGCTGGACGACGCGACGCAGGTGCGCGCCAGCATCCTGCTGGCGTTCGAACGCGCCGAGGCCGAGAGCGATCCGGAGCGCCGCAAGGCGCTGCTGACCTTCGTCGTCATCGGTGGCGGGCCGACCGGGGTGGAGATGGCAGGCGCCATTGCCGAGCTGGCGCGCAATTCGATCACCCGCGATTTTCGCGCGATCACGCCGCGCTGCGCGCGCATCGTGCTGCTGGAGGCCGGGCCGCGGCTTCTGCCCGTCATGCCCGAAGCGCTGTCCGCCGAAGCGAAGCGGGCCTTGGAAGAACTCGGTGTCGAGGTCCAGCTGGCCAAGCCGGTCACCGACATCACCCGCGATGCCGTCACCGCCGGTGGCGAGACCATTCGCGCCAAGACCATCATCTGGGGCGCCGGCGTTCGCGCCTCCGCCGCCGGATCGTGGCTGGATGCGCCGGTGGATCGTGCCGGACGCGTTGCGGTGACTCCGGACTTTGCGGTGCCCGGCGCAGCCGAGGTTTTCGTCATCGGCGATACCGCCGCGTTCAAGCAGGCGGACGGCTCGTACCTGCCCGGCGTCGCGCCGGCGGCCAAGCAGGCCGGTTCCTATGTCGGGCTCCTGCTCGCGGCGCGCATCGCGGGCGCCCAGGCGCCCCGGCCCTTCACCTATTTCAATGCCGGCAACATGGCGACCGTCGGACGGCGGCATGCGCTGGCCGATCTGGGATGGACGCGGCTCAAGGGCCTGGCCGGCTGGCTGCTGTGGTCGCTGGCCCATGTCTATTTCCTGATCGGGTTCCGCAACCGGTTGAGCGTCGCGATCAGCTGGGCCTGGTCCTACCTCACCTATCAGCGCGGCGTGCGCCTGATCACCGGCCACGACATGGACGCCGCGGCGGCGATGGAGGCGGCGGCCTGATGACCCTGCACAGCGACATCGCCGCGGAATCCAAGCGCGTGCAACGCCGCAACGGCCCTGCCCGCGCGTTGAATCTCGCCCTGCAAGGCGCCGGCGCGCATGGCGCGTTCGGCTGGGGCATCCTGGACAAGCTGCTGGAAGACGGCCGCATCGACATCGAGGGCATCGCCGCGGCCAGCGCCGGCGCGCTGAACGCCACCGTCTATGCCTATGGCAACATGAAAGGCGGCAAGGAAGGCGCGCGCGCCCTGCTCGAGAGCTTCTGGCGGGCGGCGTCGAACAGCACCGCCTGGCTGGCTCCCGCGCGGCGGCCACCGCTGGCCGCGATGTTCCAGACGGTGGAGCCGCTGGCCTGGCGCTGGTTCGAACACCTCACCCAGGTGATGAGCCCCTACGAGTTCAATCCCCTGAACCTCGATCCGCTGCGCGGCGTGCTCGAATCGGTCGTGGATTTCGGGCTGCTGCGCCGCTGCCGGACGACCGCGCTCGCGATCTGCACCACGCATGTGCGCAGCGGCCGCGGCCGCATCTTCACGACGCGGGAGATCACGCCCGAGGCGGTGCTGGCCTCGACCTGCCAGCCGACCCTGGCGCAAGCAGTGGAGATCGACGGCGAGCATTATTGGGACGGCGTGTACAGCGGCTATCCGGCACTCGGAGCGCTGATCGCCAACACCGCCGCGCGCGACATCCTGATCGGCCAGATCAGTCCGATCGAGCGCCGCGACCTGCCGCGGCGCGCCGGCGACATCCAGCGCCGCATGAACGAGATCGCGCTGCACACCGCCTTGCTGCGCGAAGCGCGCGCCCTGGCCGCGGTCACCCAGCTCATCGACGACGATTGGATCAAGCCGGAGCATCGCGGCAAGCTCGCCCGCATACACCTGCACGCCATCCGCTCCGACGACATCGTCTCGGACCTGACCATCGCCTCGCCGTTCGAGACCGGCTGGAAATTCCTCACCCGCCTGCGCGACGCCGGCCGCCTGGCCGCCGAGATGTGGCTCGAAGCCAATTTCGACAAGGTCGGCCTGCGCTCGACCATCGATCTGCACAGCAACCGCCTCTAGGAGCCCGCCATGTTCAAGACCCTGCTCGTCAAGCTGCGCCGCCTCGCCGACCCGATCCCCGCCCTCGCCTACAAGCGCGAGGCGATCGAGGCGTGGTCGCTGTTCATGGGCCGCGAGGCCGCCGAATTGTGGCTGGAGGCCCTCTCCAGCCGCGAAGCCCCCCAACCGTCGCATCCTTAAGGAGACCGCCGTGAAAAAGACCTATGTCCTCTGGGCGCTGAGCGCCTATATCGCCTTCGTGTTCGTGCAGTCGCTGTTCTTCAAGTTCACCGGCTCGAAGGAGAGCATCTTCATCTTCTCGACCTTGCGCGACTGGTCCGGCATCTCGCTGTTCGAGCCCGCCGGCCGCTGGATCATCGGCAGCGCCGAGCTGATCGCCTCCATCCTGCTGTTCGTCCCGCGCGCCCGCATCTTCGGAGCGGCGATGGCGATCGGCATCATGACCGGCGCGATCTCCTTTCATCTCTTCACGCCGCTGGGCGTCGAGATCCTGGGCGACGGCGGCGAGCTGTTCGCGCTGGCCTGCGGCGTGTGGCTGTCCGGCTGGGCCATCCTGGCCCTCTCGGCCGGCGAGGTGCGCGGCTGGATCGCCTATGTCTTCTCTCGCCGCGCCGGGCAGCTGACCGCCTGACGGCAATCGAGACGCGGCGGCGGTGTCAGCGCGCGGCGAGCGACAGCCAGCGCGCCGGATGAACGCCGTAGAAGTTCTGCCGGTAGCCTTGCACATTGGCGGCCACGAGTTCGCGGACAGTGTCGAAATACACCGGCAGGACCGGAAGGTCGGCGAGCGCGACCTGCTCGGCCTGGGCCAGACGCTGCGCCCGGCTGAGCGGATTCCAGTCGGCGGCGGCGGCGCGCAGCAGCGTGCGATAGTCGTTGCTGGCATAGCCGGTGTGCAGATAGTTGGCGCCGTCCGGATCGATGGCGCCGAGGAAGGACGACGGATCGGGCACGTCGGCCAGCCAGCGGACATAGCCCAGCTCGTAATCGCCGGTCTGCATCGCGGTGTAGTGGCTGCCGGCGTCCTGGAACACCAGTTCGGCGGTGACGCCGACGCCATGCCACATCGCCTGGAGCGCGGCGCCGACGCGGCGGCCTTCGGAGTTGGAGATGCCGTTGTATTTCAGGTTCAGCGGCGCGGCGGCGGAATAGCCGGCGGCGGCCAACAGCCGGATCGCCTCGGCCCGCCGCGCCGCCATCGGGCTGCGCGCGAAATCCGCGGCGACGGGGCCGGGCGCCAGCCCCGGCGTCTGCGGCGGCGCCAGCCGATAGGCCGCGCTCTCGCCGACCCGCAGGATGCGGCTGACGATGACCTCGCGGTCGATCGCCAGCGCCAGAGCGCGGCGCACGCGCGGATCGCGCAGCGCGCCCTTCTCCAGATTGCAGGCGATCCAGACCGGCGCGAGCACCGGCGCCATGTGAGTCTGCGCGGCATATTGGGTTTTGAGGAGCTGCAGCTGTTCCGGCGGCCAGTCGAGACACAGATCGAGGCCGCCGGTGCGGAACTGCTTCAGCGCCGCGTTGGCGTCGGCGATGGGGTAGTAGAACACCTCGTCGAGACGAATTTGGGCGCGGCCGAAGAAGTACGGATTCCTGGTGACGCGGACATAGTCGTTCGGCCGCCACTCCGCCAGGCGGTAGGGGCCGTTCGAAACCGCGTTTCCCGGCTTGGACCAGTCGCGCCCATGGCGCGCCAGGACGTCGGCCCGCAGCGGCGCGGCGACGGGCTGAGTCAACAGGTAGGGGAAATAAGGTGCCGGCCGGGCGAGCTCTATCTCCAGGACCATCGGCTCGGGCGCGCGCACGCCGAGCGCGGCGGGCGGCTTGGCGGCGCTCGATATCGCGCGGCCGTTCTCCACGACATAGAAGAGATAAGACGCCTGGGAGGCGGTGTGCGGATCGACCGCGCGGCGCATCGCGAAGACGAAATCGGCTGCCGTCACCGGCTTGCCGTCCGACCACTGGTGCGGGCGCAGCGTGAAACGGTAGCGGCGCCCGCCGTCCAGCACCTCGGCGGACTGCGCTGCGCCCGCAACCGGCCTGCCGCCGGCATCGAGCGTCAGCAGTCCGGTGAAAAGATCCTGCCCGATCCGCCACGACGCGAGGCTGTTGGCGAGCTGGGGATCGAGTGTGTCCGGCTCCTCGACATTGCCGATGCGCAGCACCGGCGGCGCAGCGCCGGGCGCCGCTGCGGCGGCGCGCCCGGCCAGCGCCGCGGACAACGCCGTCAACATCATGGTGCGCCGGGACGCGACGATGTTCGGGCCCGTTTTCGCCATGCGCTGAATCCGGAAAGAATGTCCGCTGGGAGGCCGAAACTAGCAGAAGACCGAGTTCTGTGCCAAATGTCGCCGATTCAATATCTGCGCAATACTCGCGGCGTTCTTTTTTCAGGAGCGGACCGGTCCTCCATGTGCGGCATAGCCGGAATCATCGGCGCGGCGGACGCCGGCGCGATCGGCGCCATGATCGGCTCGCTGGCGCATCGCGGCCCCGACGGCATCGGCATCGACCAGCGCGGCCCGGTGCATCTGAGCGCCGCGCGCCTCAGCTTCCTGGACATGAGCCGCGGCGGACAGCCGTTCTGGAGCGCCGACGGCCGGCGCTGCGTCCTGCTCAACGGCGAGATCTATAACCACCGCGAACTCAAGGCCGATCTGGAGCGCCGCGGCCGCCGCTTCCGCAGCCATAGCGACACCGAGGTCGTGCTGCAGCTTTTCGAGGAATTCGGCGCCGACGGCGTCGCCCGCCTCGACGGCATGTTCGCGCTTGCCGTCTATGACGGCGAGAGCGTGCTGCTGGCGCGCGACGCGCTGGGCATCAAGCCGCTCTATGTCTGCCATCTGGCGGCCGAGCGCGTCTTCCTGTTCGCCTCCGAGATCAAGGCGCTGCTGCAACACCCCTTGGTGCCGCGGCGGCTGCACCGCGCCGCGCTGAGCGACTGGATCGCGCTCGGCTCGCCCAGCGGCAGCGACACCTTCTTCGCCGGCATCGAAGCGCTGAAGGCCGGCCATGCGATGCGGGTGTCGTGGGACGGCAAGCTTCACGTCGGCGCGCAGACGCGCCACGCGGCACCGCGCAAACGCGACAGCGCGCTGCCGCTGGCGGAAGCGGAAGCGGCGCTGGAAGCAAGCCTGGCGCGCGCGGTCGAAAGCCACCTGGCCGCCGACACCGAGATCGGCGTAGCGCTGTCGGGCGGGATCGATTCCGCGCTGCTCGCGCTCCTGGCGCCGGCGCCGCTCAGCACTTTCACCATCGGGCGCTGCGGCGACGGCCCGGCGCATGCCGACACCGCACAAGCCGCGAGCGTCGCGCGGCTGATCGGGTCGCGGCACCGCGAGATCGACATCTCCTACGACGAGTTCCTCGACGCCATCCCCGGCTGCATCGCGGCGACGGAGTTCCCCACCCTGCAATCGGGCGTGCCGTTCCACATCCTCTGCCGCGCCATCGGCGCCTCGGTCAAAGGCTGCCTCAACGGCGAAGGCGCCGACGAGCTGTTCGGCGGCTATCAGGAATATGTCGATCCCGGCTATATGATCGGACGCATCGATGCCGGCCTGAGCCAGCTGCAGCGCAGCGGTCTGCCGGCATCGCAAGGCGCCTTGAACGCCCGCACGCGGCTCGCCGCGGCGGCCGAGGCCGGCGACTATCTCGACGTGATCTTCGATTTCAATCTTGCCGATCAGCTGGAGCGGCGGCACCTCGATCCGATCGACAAGATGGCGATGGCGTCGGGCGTGGAAATGCGCGTGCCCTATCTGGACCGCGCGGTCGTGGCGCTCGCGGCCGGCCTGCCGGTCTCCTATCTGGTGCGGCGCGATCTGGGGATCCGCAAATACCTGCTGCGGCGCATCTTCATGCGCCGCTTCGGCGGCGCGCTGCCCGACATCGTGCTGCGCGGCAAGGAGACGCTGCCGTCGGCGGGACGGCCGCTGGAGGACCGGTTCGACCGCGATTGCGCAGCGGCGCTGCCAGCCGATTGGAAAACGCGCGGCGAGTGGGGGCGGCTGTTCGACAAGCCGAGCGAATTTGTGCTGTTCGAATTGTTCCTCGAAATCCACGTGAAACGCGGCGGCGATGCGCGCGGCATCGCGCTGCGCGACTTCATCGCCGGGCTTGGCGGCGCGGTTTGACAGCCCTGGGATACGGCTCTATGGCCTTTGCCGGAACCCGCGATCCCGGCCGGCCGGCCGATTGAACCGCCGATGGCTGAAAACGATATCCTGGCTGCCGTCGCCGAGGCCACCAAGCTGCGCGAAGGACCCGAAGGCGTGGGACAGTTCCTGCGCGCCGTCTTCCACAACCAGCCGGTGACGCTCGGCGAGGCGGCGCGCCTGGTACGCTTGCCGTTGCCGGTCGCCACCGCGGTGCGCCGCGAGCTGGAGAAGCGCGGCCTGCTGGCGCGCGGCGCCGGCATTTCGCTCTCGGCTGAAGGCCTCGCCTTCGCCGAGCAGGCGCTCGGCCTGCATCGCCATGCGCGCTACGATCCGACCTGCACGACCTGCAACGGCTTCGGCGTCGAGACGCGCTCCGACCTGCAGCCCGCGCTCGACAAGATCGCGGAGATTGTCGCGGGCGCGCCGCGTCCGGACGTCACGCTCGACCAGGCGCCGTGCACGCCGGCGACGGCGCTGCGCCGCGTCCAGCTGATGATGCAGAACAACGGCCTTGCCGGCCGCAAGGTCCTGTTCGTCGGCGACGACGATCTGATCTCGCTGGCGCTGCCCGTGGTGCTGCGCGCGCTCGGCATGCTCGACACCGTCGCCGGCATCGCCGCCGTCGATCTCGACCGGCGCCAGCTCGACTACATCGGCGCGGTCGCGCAGCGCGAAGGCTTCGCCGTCGACCTGGTACACCACGATCTGCGCCAGCCGCTGCCGGCGGCGTTACAGGACGCGTTCGACCTGTTCGAGACCGACCCGCCCTATACGCCCGCCGGCGCCAGGCTGTTCCTGTCGCGCGGCATCGAGGCGCTGCGCAAGGGCAGCGGCCGGCGCGCCCTGTTCTCCTTCGCCGAGCAGGCGCCGGACGACGCGCTGGCGATCCAGGACATCTTCGCCGAGCTCGGCCTGGC
>CAYXMO010000004.1:31227-37848 GCA_964465935.1 uncultured Rhizobium sp. | reverse complement strand
GGCACGATGCGCTTGATGTCGACCTTCTCCAGATAAACGCCGACCCAGGCGCGGATGACGCGCTTGAGCAGTTCGAAGTCCTGCAGCAGGGCGATGGCGCCGGCGGCGTGCGCCGCCAGCGGACCGCCGGTGGCCCAGCCCTTGGAAATCTCCGTCCGGTTCTCGACGCTGGCGCCGGCCCACATGCATGGATCGAAGCGGTCGGCGAGCGAGACGATGTCGATGAAATCGACACGCAGCGATTGGCCGTCCTTCTTAGGCGCGTCCTCCATCACGATGGCGCCTGCGCCGTCCGACAGCGTAAAGCGCAGAAAATCGGCCTCGGCGCGGGCCCGTCCCTTGGCGTCCACCAGCGCGGTGCCTTCATAGAAGGCCGGGCGAAACCAGCGCGACGAGAACTCGCCGGCGCAAGCCGCCGCGACCTTGTGCTCGCCGGCCTTGATGTTCAGCCACGCCGCCTTCGCCGCCATCAGCGACGAGCCGCAGACCGACTGGAAGCTCGCGATCTCCATGCTGCGCTGGCCGAGCTCGCCATGCACCGCGGTGGCGTGACCGGGCACGAGGTAGTCGCCTTGCGTCGTCGCGGTGGCGAGGAAGCCTAGATCGTTCGTACTCAGCCCTGCCGCATCGAGGGCCGCGGTCACTGCCTTGGCGCTCATGCCCGCGTTGGTGTCGAAGGTCTCGCCCTCCGAATCGATCGCATAGTGCCGCGTTTCGATGCCGTTCCAGCGCAGCGCGCGGCGGCCGAGCAGGCTCGGCCGCCCGTGAATGCGGCCGATATGGTCTTCCATGGCGTCGCTTGAAACCGGTTCGCCCGGCAGGAAGCTGCCGCAACCGGTGATGAAGGCGTCCCTCGACATGACGCGAATATAGCCGCACTTCGTTGCGCTGGCGCGGCATTATTTGGACTTCTTTGCGGCAGCGTGTCCGAAAGCGGCACAGCCGGTCAGGCGGTCCTGAGCGCGCGCGGCTGAGTCGCCAGAGAGACCGCGAAGAAGATCACCACGCCCACCACGCCGGTCAGCGCGTCGGCGGCGAGGAAGCCGTCGGTGTGCCAGCGCTCATAGGCCCAGCCGTCGAGCAGCGCCACATACTGGATCGGGAAGTTCGAAAGCGAAGCGAAGATGTTGTACTTCGTCGCCGCGGCGCCGCGCCCGATCGCTTCGAGCACGACGGCGCTGAACGAAGCATAGTTGAAGCCTTGGATGAAGGCGTAGAGCAGGGTGAAGCCGACAAACATGATCTCGGTGCGCGCCGCGACCGCCATGGCGAGCGTGCCGACCGACAGGGCGATGCCGAAGACGGCATAGGCGAATTTGCGGTCCATGCGGTCGCACAGATAGCCGCCGATGACGCAGCCCACCGCCGACACCATGCCGCCCAGCACGCCGTTGACCAGCGCGACCGTGTCGGCGCTCGCATGCCAGTCGCCGGCCACCGCCGACCACAGATTGGCCGCCGCGCCCGAACCGATCGGCATGAAGCAGATCAACAACGCGAGATAGCCGCTGCGCGCCTTGGCGGTGTTCCAGACATCGACTGCGACGCCCCAAAGGGTCTGTGCGTAGGACGGATGGCGGTGATCGGTCGGCGGCTCGGTGATGAAAAGCAGCGCGATGCAGCACGCCATGAACAATGCTGCCATCGCGGCGACCGGCAGCCATTGGATGGTGCTGTGCTGGGCGATCCACAGAGCGGCGCCGCCGCCGATGCCCTGGCCGCCGAGATTGCCCGCCTGATACCAGCCACCGGCGCGGCCCTTTTCCGCGTCGCTGGTCGAGTGCGCCATCAGGTTCTCGGCCGCCATCGCCAGGAAGGTCGTCGCCAGGCTGTTGAGGAAGATGAGGACCGTGATGATCGCGAGCGTCGCCGGTCCGGGGCGGAAGAAGCCGACGGCGCCGATGGTGACGGCGCTGGCGATGGCCGCCAGCAAATACCAGGTCTTGCTGGTCATCGTCGTATCGACGATCGGCGCCCACAGGAACTTCCAGGTCTGCGGGATCAGGCTGATCGCGATCAGGCCGGCGACGGCGCCGACCCCGACGCCGGCGGCGTGCAGCAGATAGGCCAGGGTGACGATGAGAAAGCCGTTGGCGGCGCCGAACGGCGTGCAGAGCAGAAGGTAGACGATCGGGTGCGGCCCGCTTTGCTTGTCTTCGCTCACGAGGTTCCCGCCCGAATGTGACAACTGACCTTAGCGGGCATCTTCCCGCGTGCAACGGCCTCGCCGCAGTGCACACACGAATTTGGGTTGCGCTGGCCCCCGAAAACCCCCTGACTGCGTCCAGCGCCCGCAAGAGGCGTTACCGGGGAGAAGCCGATGGATGCCAGGGCCGGGCGGATTCCGCCGTATCAGATCGCAACCTTCGCCGCCGGCGCGCTGCCCGTCGGCGCCCTGGTCACCACGCTGGGCGTCTACCTGACCAACTTCTATGCCGCCGATGTCGGCATCTCGCTGGAAACGGTCGGCACCGCGTTCATGGCGGTGCGCTTCCTGGATCTCATCTTCGATCCCACCATCGGCGTCAGCATGGACCGGACGCAGACCCGCTTCGGCCGGTTCCGTCCCTGGCTGGCGGCGTCGGTGCCGGTGCTTCTGATCTCCGTGGTGGCGCTCTACCTGCCGGCGGAAGGCGTCGGGCCGCTCTATCTCTTCGGCTGGCTGCTGGCGATCTATGCCGGCTATTCGATGCTGACGCTGAGCCAGGCGGCGTGGGGCGCGGTGCTGGTCGCCGAGTATCACCAGCGCAGCCGGGTCTATGGCTGGATCCAGGCGGTGGGCGTGATCGGCGCGCTTGGCGTGCTGCTGGTGCCGCTGATCCTGCCTAAGCTGTGGCCCGCGATCCCGGTGCACGGCGTGCCGCTGATGGGCTGCTTCATCGTCGCGGCGATGCTGGTTGGTGCCACGATCACGGTCTTCCTCGCGCCGGAGCCTTCGGGCGCCGGCATGCGCCGCGAGCGCTTCGGCCTCGGCGACTATTGGCGTCTGGCAAAGCGTCCCGACATGCTGCGCATCCTGGGCGCCGACGTTTTCTGCACCCTGGGGCCGGCGATCACCGCGCCGATGTACCTGTTCTTCTTCCAGCAGGCACGCGGCTACACGCCGGACCAGACGACCGTGCTGCTGTTCATCTATGTCGCGGCGGGCCTGCTGGGCCCGGCCTTCTGGTCGATGGTCGCCAAGCGCTTCAACAAGCATCGCACCGTCCGCATCGCGAGCTTCGCCTATGTCGTGGCGCAGTCGACGCTGCTCGCGCTGCCCAAGGCACAGCCCTTCACCATGGCGTTCGCGATGTTCTCGGTCGGCTTCACGGCGAGCGCCTTCGGCTTTCTGGTCCGCGCCATGGCCGCGGATGTCAGCGACGAGGTGCGGCTGGAGGGCGGCAAGGACCGCACCGCCGCGCTCTATGCCCTGATCACCAGCACCGGCAAGTTCGGCAGCACGATCTCGGTCGGCGTCGCCTATTACATCCTACCGCTGTTCGGCTTCATCGCGAAGCGGGGCGTGGTCAACACGCCGGACGCGATCTGGGGCTTGGAGGCGTGCTATCTCGCGCCGCCCGTCATCTGCGTCCTGATCGGCGGCCTGTGCATGTTCGGCTACAAGCTGGACGAGGCGCGCCATGCGCAAATCCGCACCGCGCTGGGCGCCAACGCGGCAATCGGCGGGGCGGTGGCTGCGGTGCAAAGCATCGCCGGCGAGCCGCCGGCGCCGGAACAAGGCGTCGTTCCCGCGGCGGAGTGATTCCATCGGCGGGATCGCCGTGCCGCTTGCAGGCGATGTCCGATTTACAAGCGTTCCGCCGCACCCAATTGCCGCTGCCCGAGATTTCAGTTGCGCCGGCGCCGCAATCCCGTGTGAACTCCCTGTCACGAAAGGCCCGTAAGAGGCTGTTTCAGGGAGATTCGCATGGATTCGCCAACGCTGGCGCCCGCCACCAGCAAATTGCCGGTCAGTATCCTGGCGCCCTTCGCAGCCGCGTCGATGCCGGTCGCGGCCATCGGCATTCCGCTGACCGTCTATCTGCCGAACTACTATGCCAGCCATATCGGCATCTCGCTGACCGCGGTGGGCCTCGCCTTCAGCATCGTGCGCCTGATCGACATCGCCTTCGATCCCGCGATCGGCGTCGCGATCAACGCGACCAAGACCTCGTTCGGCCGGTTCCGCCCGTGGATGGCGGGCGGCGCGCCGCTGCTGATGGCGGCCGTCTATATGCTGTTCATGGCGGCACCGGGCGTCGGCGTGCCCTATCTCGTCGGCACGCTTCTGGTTCTCTATGCCGGCTTCTCGATGCTGACCCTGGCGCATTCCTCCTGGGCCGCCGCCCTGGTGCCCGAATACCACCAGCGCAGCCGGGTCTATGGCTGGATGCAAGCCGTGGGCGTGATCGCGATCGTGGTCGTGCTCGCCATTCCGGTCATCCTGGCGGTGGGCTGGCACAAGACCATCGCCGAGGGCGTGCAGGCGATGGGCTGGTTCATCATCGCGATCACACCGCTAACGGTGCTGCTCTGCACCTTCGTGGTCGGTGAGCCCAAGCAGATCGAAACCGCGCAGCGCATCACGCTGAAAGACTATTGGACGATGATCGCGCGGCCCTCGCTGCTGCGCATCCTGGCGTCCGACCTGTTCCTGGCGCTGGGTCCGGCGATCACCGCGGCGCTCTACATCTTCTTCTTCACTCAGTATCTCGGCTTCACGCGGACGCAGACAACCTCGCTGCTGCTGATCTACATCGCCGCCGGGCTCGTCGGCGCGCCGACCTGGGCGCAGGTGGCCAAGCGCCTGGGTAAGCACCAGACCGTCATGTTGGGCTGCGTGCTCTACGGCTTCGCGCAGGCTATCGTGTTCGTCATGCCGCCGGGCAACATGGCGCTGATGATCCCGTCGATGTTTTTCGCCGGTTTCGTGGTGAGTTGCTTCACCTTCCTGATCCGCGCCATGGTCGCCGACATTTCGGACGAGGTGCGGCTCGACATCGGCAAGGACCGCGCCGCGCTGCTATACGGTCTGATCACCGCGACCTCGAAAGTCGGCTCGACGATCTCGATCCCGATCACGTTTTCGATCCTGGACGCCTTCGGCTTCGTCGCCAAGGAAGGCGTCATCAACAGCGGCGTTGCGCTCGATGCGCTGGTCGCCTGCTATGTCGTCGTGCCGGTGCTGACCATGTTCGTCGGCGCCTGGGCACTGTGGGGCTACAAGCTGGATTCCGTGGCGCATGACGGCATCCGCGCCTCGCTCGCCACGCGCGATGCCGATGTCGAGCACGATGCGCTGGCAGGGGCTTCGACCGTGATAGACGCCTTCACGGGATCGGAGCCGGCGATGGCGTCGCCGGGCCAGCCCGAGCTCAGCGCCGGGGAGTAGCGGTTATTTCTTGCTGTAGCCGTCGAACAGGACGCGGAAGGCTTCGCTGCTGACGCGCTCGAAATCGTAGTCGGCGCCGAGCTTGCCCGCGAGCTTGAGCACCACGGCGCCGTGCAGCGACGCCCAGAAGACGCGGCCGATGAGTTCGGGATCGCCCTCGAGTACGCCCTCCTTGACCAGCTCGCGCACATAGTCGGTCATCGTCGCGCGAGCCCGCATCGTCGCGGCGACGAGATCGGGGTAGTCGTTTTCGTCGGGCTGGGAAAGATCGAACATCAGCTTGTAGGCAGCCGGCTCGCCGAAAGCGAAATCGACATAGGCTTGGAACACCGCGGCCGATTTCTCCGGCGCGGTCGCGGCACTGGCGAAGGCGGCTTCCAGCTTTTCGGCCCAGCGGGTGAAGGCGCGGGCGCGCACCGCGGCGAGGATATCTTCCTTGTCCTTGAAGTAGCGGTAGGGCGTCATGGCGCTGACGCCCAGCTCGCTCGCGAGTTCCCGCATCGTGAAGCCGTCGCGGCCGCGGGCGTCGAACAGCCGGGTTGCGGCGTCGCACAGCCGTTCCCGGAAGTCGGCTACGTCGGTCTGGGTGAGGACGCGAGGCATTGAGAATCCTTATCAATTCAAGACTTGCCAAACCCCGGGACTATATGCGATAAATTTACGAGGTAAAGTTTTCACGATTTGAGGAGGCCGGCCATGAACGCTCCCGTGCGCATCAATCCCTACCTGTCGGGCAATTTCGGACCGATCGGCAGTGAAGACGATTTTCCCGCCCTGAAGATCAGCGGAGAAATACCCAGGAGCCTGCGCGGCGCGTTCTATCGCAACGGTCCCAACCCGCAATTTGCGCCGCGCGATCCGAACCATCACTGGTTCGCGGGTGACGGCATGCTGCATGCGTTTTTTGTCGAGAATGGGCGGGTTTCCTACCGCAACCGTTATGTCCGCACGCCCAAATGGGAGTTGGAGCACGCGGCGGGAAAATCGCTGTTCGGCACCTTCGGCAATCCGCTGACGACCGAGCCGTCGGCGCTCGGCAAGGAGAGCGGCGTCGCCAACACCAACGTCGTGTGGCACGCGGGCAAGCTGCTCGCGCTCGAGGAAGGGCACCAGCCTTTCGAAGTCGACCCTGCGACGTTGGAGCCTCGTGGCTACCTCCCCTTGGCCGGCGCCGCGAACCGCTTCACCGCCCATCCCAAGATGGACCCCGAAACGGGCGAAATGGTGTTCTTCGGCTATGGCGTCGG
>CAYXMO010000004.1:0-31127 GCA_964465935.1 uncultured Rhizobium sp. | reverse complement strand
ATCCCAAGATGGACCCCGAAACGGGCGAAATGGTGTTCTTCGGCTATGGCGTCGGCCCGATGCCGCTGTCGGCGGGCATGGCCTATGGCGTCGCCGACAAGAGCGGCAAGGTCACGCGCCTCGACCAATTCCAGGCGCCGTTCTCCAGCATGGTCCACGATTTCTGCGTGACGCGGAATTACGTGCTGTTCCCGATCCTGCCGCTGTCGGGCAGCCTGGAGCGCGCGATGAACGGCAAGCCGCCTTTCGGCTGGGAGCCGGAGCTCGGCGGCCGCATCGGCCTGATGGCGCGCAAGGACGGTATCGAGACGATCCGCTGGCTGAACACCGATCCCTGCTACGTCTTCCATCCGATGAACGCGTGGGAAGACGGCGACAAGCTGTTCGCCGACGTCATGCAGTACGCCAATGCGCCGCTGTTCCCCAACGCCGACGGCTCGCCGGGTAAGCCGGCTTCGGCCTATCTCGTGCGCTGGGAGATCGATCTCAGCGGCAAGACCGACACCGTCAAGCAGACCAGGATCGACGACGTCGCCGGTGAATTCCCGCGTCTCGACGAGCGCCGTGCAGGGCTCTCCTATCGCCACGGCTATTTCGCCGCCGACACGCTCGACACCGGCAAGGTGATCTTCAACGCCATCGCCCATATCGACTTCAAGACGGGCAAGCGCGTCCTGCACGAGTTGCCCAAGGGCGACGTCCCCGGCGAGCCGATCTTCGTGCCCAGGAGCGAGACGGCCGCTGAGGGCGACGGCTGGCTAGTAGCGCTGATCTATCGCGCTGCCGAGGACCGCAGCGACTTCGTGGTCTACGACGCCGGCGACGTCGCCAAGGGCCCGGTCGGCACCGCGCATCTGCCGCGCCGTGTGCCGTTCGGGTTCCACGGCAATTGGCGTCCGGGCTGAACTAGAGCCGGTTCTCGCGCACGCGCTCGAACAGCCACGACCACAAGACGGCGGTCAGCAGCAGCACGGCCGCCGTCAGCATGCCGGCCGGCGAGTTGGAGATCGTCGCCAGCGAACCCGCCAGCAATTGGATGCCGGACAGCGCGTCGATGCTGAAGGTGTAGGCCGCCGGCCAGGTCGCCCAGATCGCGAGCAGCAGAAGGACCGCCGCGCCCGCGGGCCAGGCCCAGGCCAGGCGGCGGCGCGCCGCGATGCGGCGGCTGACGCCGGCGACGAAGGCTTCGTCCTGCGGCAGCTCAGCCGTTTGCGCGAACAGGCGGATCAGGTCGGTGTCGTCGCTCATGCCAGCCATTCTTTCAGACGCGCGCCACCGCGCGCAACGTGGGATTTGACGGTTCCGAGCGGCCAGCCGGTGGCGTCGGCGATCTCGCCATGGCTCAGACCCTCGCTATAGGAGAGGACGACGCAAAGGCGCTGCGCCGGTTTCAGCCGGTCGAGCGCGCGGTGCAGGTCGATGCCGCCAGTGAGGTCGGCGACTTGGATGTTCTGTGCGTCCTCCAAGGGATCGAGCGGCAGTTTCGTCTTGCGCGCATGCTGCAGCCAGACCCGCACCGCGACCTGCTTCAGCCAGCCGCCGAAGGCGCCGGCGTTGCGCAGCTGCGCCAGCGAACGCCAGGCCTGCACGAAGGTCTCCTGCGCCAGGTCGTCGGCGAGGCTGGCGTCGCGGCACAGCTTGCGCAGCAGGCCGCGCACCACGCCCTGGCGCCGCCGCACCATCTCGGCGAAGGCGCGGTCGTCTCCGAGGGCCGCCAGTGTCACGACCTGTGCCTCGGTGGCATCGCCAAGCGTCCCCACCGCGATCAGTTACGGCGCCCGAACGCGAACCGCGAGACCAGCAGGCCCAGGCTGATGCACCACAAGAGCACGCCGACGCCGAGCATGGCGCGCAAGGCATGGCCGTTGCCGTCCATGCTGAGCACATAGCCCATGCCCATCAGGCCGCAGCCGACGAAAAAGGTCACGATCGAGCCGGTCAGAAGGCCGTTGCGCGCGTCCTGGGGGTTCGCGGACGAGGCCTGCAGGCTGTGCAGCGTGCCCGGGTCCAGGGTGACGCCCTTTTCGATCGCCATGCGGATCGTCTTCTCGCGCTGATGGCTGCGGATGATGCGGCTGACGATGGCGCCCAGGACGATGATCAGGATGAACAGCCAGAAGAAGTTGGGGCCGTAATACCAGTACATGGGACGTGCTCCTTTGAACCCTTTTCAGTGGACGAGATGCCCGGCGGCACCCCTTTGGATGCAGTCGGATTTGCTGCATAGTAACCCGATGAAAAGATACATCTTTCTCGCGCTTGCAGCATTGCTGGCGCCCGCTGCCGCCGCCGAAACCAGCGCCCCCGCCGCAACGCCGCCTGTCCCTTCCTGGGTGCAGTACGCCGCGCGCGGCCTCGAATTCCGCGCCGTGCCGCCGGCTGGCAGCACGGCTTGTCCATCGGCCAGCCTGGACGGCCACGATACGCCGATGGCGGTGCGGGCCGCGGCGGGCGGCGGCTTTGGCCTGGTCTGCGGTCTCGAAATTCCCAACGGGACCAAATCGCTGACCTGGAACGGTGCCGCTGTGCGGCTTCCCGTGGCCGATCCCAAGACGATCCTGGTGCTGGGCGACACCGGCTGCCGCATCAAGGGCACGTACGTGCAGGCCTGCAACGATCCCAAGGCCTGGCCCTTCGCCGGCCTGGCCAAGGCGGCGGCGGCGCTGAAGCCGGATCTGATTATCCATCTGGGCGACTACCTCTATCGCGAGTCCCCATGTCCCGCGACCTTTGCCGGCTGTGCTGGTTCGCCCTATGGCGACAACTGGGCGAGCTGGGATGCCGACTTCTTCACGCCCGGCGCGCCGCTGCTTAGCGCGGCGCCTTGGGTGATCGTCCGCGGCAATCACGAAGACTGCAGCCGCGGCGGCATGGGCTTCCTGCGCCTGCTGGGGCCGGTGGCGTTCGATCCCGCCGCCGCCTGCATCGATCATCTGGAGCCCTATGCCGTGGCGGCTGGCCGCCAGACCATCGCCGTGACCGACACTGCGACCGGCAGCGACCAGACGGTGGACGATCATGTCGTCGGCCTGTTCCAGAAGGACTTCGCGGCGCTGGCGGCGATGGGCAAGCCGCTGTGGCTGGTCTCGCACCGCCCGATCTGGGCCGCGATCACCGGCCCCGCCGGCGTGCCGATCGGCGGCAGCATCAACCTCATCCAGGCGAGCGGCAACCGCAAATGGCTGGCGCCGGTGACGCTCATGCTCTCCGGGCACATCCATAGCTTCGAAGCGATCAACTACACCGTGCTGCGCGGCGCCGGGGTGCCGCCGCAGATCGTGGCCGGCAATGGCGGCGACAATCTCGACGTCACCCCGGCCAATCTCAAACACGCGATCTTCCAGGGCAGCAGCGGCGTCAACGTGAAGGACGGCCTGTCGGCCGGCGGCTTCGGCTTCCTCACCATGACGCGGGCCGGCGCGGGGTGGTCGATCCAGCTCTACGATTCGGCCGGCACCCCCGGCATGACCTGCGCGCTCAAAGCGGGCCGCCTGACCTGCGCGCCGCCGAAGTAGAAAAATATTTGCAACGCCGTGTCCTTCGGCGCGCGTTTGACAATATCCCGCCTTTATCGACGCCGATTGTGATCGTCGTTGATTGCTGTGCATCGTGCACATCGATAGGCTTGCGGCGCGTTTCCCGGGGGATTTCAGGTGAACCACAATCGGCTCTTTCTGATGGTCGGCGGCGGCTTGCTGGCGGTCATTGCGATCGTCACCGGGGCGCTCTACTTCATGGGCGGCGGCAACGGTTCGGGCGGCGGCGGGATCTTCGCGCGCATCCAGAACGGCTTCACCGCGGTCACCGGGCCTGAGTCCACGCCCGAACAGATGGCCGCGTCGCCCTACTTCGCCTTCCGCCGTCTCGAGGTCGATACCACCAAGCCCCAGGCCGAGGCCTGCCTGGTCTTCACCCGCAGCCTCGACGCCTCCGGCAAGACGCATTATGAGGACTACTACTCCATCGATCCCGCGACCCGCGTCGCCAGCCATGTCGTCGACGACCGGCTGTGCCTCTCGGGGCTCGATTTCAATTCCACTTACAGCGTGACGCTGAAGTCCGGCCTGCCGGCCGCGACCGGCGAGAAGCTGACCGAGGACGAGACCGTTCCGGTCGAGCTGCGCGACAAGCCCTCGCTGGTACGCTTCGCCGGCGGCATCATCCTGCCGCGCAACAATTCCGAAGGCGTGCCGGTCACCACCGTCAATATCGCCAAACTCAGATTGAAAGTGATCCGCGTCGGCGACCGCCTCTTGTCGCAGATCGAAAGCGGCACGGTCGACCAGACCACGCTCTATTCCTGGAGCGACTCCGACCTGGAGAACAGCCAGGGCACGCTGGTGTGGAAGGGCACCGTCGATATCGCCAACGTCAAGAACGACAGCGTCGTCACGCTGGTGCCGATCCACGACATCCTGAAAGGCAAGCCGCCGGGCGCCTATGTCCTGATCGCGATGGACGCATCCAAGGACGAGACCCAGGAATATTACGACGAGAGCACGGTCGCGGCGCAGTGGATCGTCGATTCCGACATCGCGCTGACGACGTTCCAGGGCGCCACCGGGCTGACCGTCTTCGCCCGCTCCTATTCCTCCGCGCGGCCGCTGGGCGGCGTCAAGCTGACCTTGGTCGCCAAGGACAACAACGTCGTCGGGGCCGTGACCACCAACGGCGACGGCCGCGGCGATTTCGACGCCGGCCTGCTGCGCGCCAAGGGCGGCGACTCGCCGGTCGTGGTGATGGCCTATGGCTCGGGCGGCGACTACACCTTCCTCGACCTGCGCCGCGCTGCCTTCGACCTGACCGACCGCGGCGTCGGCGGCCGCGAGGTCTCCGGGCCGGTCGACGCTTATGTCTATACCGAGCGCGGCGTCTATCGCCCCGGCGAGACGGTGCAGTCCACCACCATGCTGCGCGACCGCCTGGCCGCCGGCGTCACCGCGCCTTTGACCTTGATCGCGACGCGTCCGGACGGCCTCGAAGTCTCACGCGTGACGATTGCCGGCGACAAGCTGATGGCCGGCGCCGGCACCTGGGGCCTCAAGCTCTCCAACCGTGCGCCGCATGGCCGCTGGCAGATCGCGGCGTACATCGATCCCAAGGCCGATCCCGTCGGCCGGGTGCAGTTCGACGTCGCCGATTTCGTGCCGCAGCGCCTCAAAGTGACGCTGACGCCCGAGACCAAGGTCGTCCACACCGGCGAGGACATCAAGATCAAGGTGGAGAGCCGCTTCCTCTACGGCGCCCCTGCGTCGGGTCTCAGCGGCGAAGGCACCGCCAAGATCACGCGCGATTACAATCCCTATCCGGAGTTCAAGGAATACGAGTTCGGCCGCGCCGACGATACGTTCGCCGACGTCGACGTACAGATGACGGTGCCGGAAACCGACGCGCTCGGCGTGACCGAAGCGACGGGTTCGCTCGGCGATCTCGCCGATACGACGCTGCCGCTCAAAGCCGCGGTGACGATCTCGATCCACGAGCCCGGCGGGCGCACCACCGACAAGAGCGTCGAGATACCGGTGCGCATTCACGACGTGCTGATCGGCATCCGCGCCGATTTCGACTATGGCTCGGTGGCGGAGAACGCCCGCGCCGGCTTCGAGGCCATCGCCGTCAATGGCGACGGCAAGCGCATCGCGCTCGGCAACCTAACCTATTCCTGGGTGCGCGAAGACACGACTTATCAGTGGTACCAGCAGGAAGGCTCGTGGAAGTACCAGGCGGTCACGCGCGACCGGCTGATCACCAACGGCAAGATTTCCATCGGCACCGGTGCGCCCACCAAGCTGGAACAGCATCTTCCCTACGGCTCGTACCGGCTGACGATCACCGATCCAGCGTCGGGCACGTCGTCGTCCTACCGCTTCTATTCCGGCTGGGCCGCGAGCTCGGAAGGCGACCGCCCCGACCGCATCCCGGTCGCTGCCGACAAGCCGAGTTACAAGGCCGGCGAGACCGCGCGCATCAACATCAAGCCGACGGCGAACGGCAAGGCGCTGGTCGTGGTCGCCGGCGACCGCGTGTTCTCCTCGCAGCTGATCGATGCGCCGGCGAGCGGCACCAGCGTGAACATCCCGGTCTCGGCCGATTGGGGCCCGGGCGCCTATGTCCTGGTCACCGACTACCGCCCGCTCAACGACTCCACGGGCCATGAACCGGTGCGCGCCATCGGCCTGGCCTGGCTGCAGCTCGACAATTCGGAGCGTACGATCACCGCGACCATCGGCGGACCGCAGAAGGTCCTGCCGCGGCAGAAGGTCGTCATCCCGGTGACGCTCAAGGGCCTCGCCGACGGCGAGGACGCGTATCTCACGCTCGCCGCGGTCGACGAAGGCATCCTGCAGCTCACCAATTTCGATTCGCCCAACCCGAACGACTATTATTTCGGCAAGCGGATGCTGGGCGTCGGGATGCGCGACGACTATGGCCGCCTGATCAAGCCCGAGAAGGGCGCGATCGGCGCGATGCGCGAAGGCGGCGACAGCTTCGGCGGACGGCCGCTGGCCGTGGTGCCGACGCGCACCGTGGCGCTGTTCTCGGGCCTGGTGAAGGTCGGGGCTGACGGCGTCGCCAATGTCACGCTCGACATTCCCGACTTCAACGGCGAGTTGCGCCTGATGGCGGTCGCGATCACGGCCAACAAGATCGGCCATGCCGACCGGCCCTTGACCGTGCGCGATCCGGTGGTCGCCGACATGGTGTTCCCGCGCTTTCTGGCGCCGGGAGACAAGGCCGCCGCGGCGCTCAACATGAACAATGTCGAAGGGCGTAGCGGCACCTATGTCGCGACACTGACGACCGCGGGTCCGGTGGGCCTGCCGGGCGGCCAGAGCCGCACGGTGGTCAACCAGGCGCTGCGCGTCGGCCAGCGCGTGCTGCTGCCGATGCAGCTCGAAGGCCGCGGCATCGGCATCGCCACCATCACGCTCAACGTCAAGGGTCCGGCGTTCAACGTGACGCGCTCGTGGCAGATCGAAAGCCGCGCGCCGCAGCTCGACATCGCCCGCGACGAGACCGTGCCGCTGAACCCGAAGGCGACCTACACCGCCAACGGCCAGCTGGTCGCCGATCTGATCCGCGGCACCTCGACGGTCGAGCTCACGGTCGCCTCGGCGCACGGCTATAGCGACGTGCCGGGCCTTCTGAAGTGGCTCGACAAATATCCCTATGGCTGCATCGAGCAGACCACCAGCCGCGCCATGCCGCTCTTGGTGTTCAACGACCTCTCCGATCTCGCCGGCCTGCCGCGCGACCAGGCGCTGCGGCCGCGCGTCCAGGACGCGGTCGACAGCGTGCTCGACATGCAGAACTACGCCGGCAATTTCGGCATGTGGGCGGCGGGCAACGATGCCGATCCGTGGATCAGCGTCTTCGCGCTCGACTTCCTCTACCAGGCCAAGGACAAGGGCTATGTCGTGCCCAACGACGCGCTGAAGCGCGGCTCGTCCTGGCTGCGCTCGGCGGCGTCCAGCGACTCCAACTCCGACAACACGCGCGCCTATGCCTTCTATCTGCTGGCGCGCACGGGGCAAGTGAACCTTTCCGATTTGCGCTATTTCTCCGACACGCGCGGGCCGGAGATGAACACCGCCATCGCCGAGGCGCTCACCGCCGCGGCGGCGTCGGAAGCGGGCGATCGGGCGCGCGCGGCGTACGGCTTCGGCCGGGCGCGCGAGATCGCACTCAAGGCGAACGCGTTCTCCTATCCGGTCGGCGACTATGGCTCCTTGATCCGTGACGTCGCGGGCTCCACAGCGCTGGCGGCGGAGAACGGCCAAGCCGATCTCATCCCGGCGCTGCTGAAGAAGAGCGCCGAGCTCGACACCGGCCTCAATGTCACCACGACGCAGGAAAAGGCGTGGATGCTGCGCGCCGCCTATGAGCTGACGCGCCAGCGCGTGCCGCTCAACATCCTGGTCAACGGCCAGCCGGGTGTCGCTCGCGCCGGCGCGATCCGCCTCTCGCCGTCGACGGCGCAGCTCAATGCCGGCATCACCTTCCTCAACCGCGGCGATGCGCAGGTCTGGCGCACCACCTCGGTGCAAGGCACGCCAGCGGCGCCGCTGCCGGCGGGGGCGACCGGCCTGACGCTGACCAAGACGTTCTGGACCATGGGCGGCACGCCGGCCGATCTGGCGACGCTGCACCAGAACGACCGCATCATCGTCGAACTCAGCGGCCAGATGGATCACAACACCTATCGCCAGATGGGCCTGATCGACCTGCTGCCGGCGGGGCTCGAGATCGAGCAGCCGCTGACCGGCGAGGACGGCAAGCCTTATCCGTTCCTCGGCGGGCTGTCGGACGCCAACATGACCGACGTGCGCGACGACCGCTTCGTGGCGTCGTTCTCGATCGGCTCGGCCTATGTCAGCGACGAGGACAAGAAGAAGCCCGAGGTGCATCCGATCTTCCGCATCGCCTATGTCGTACGCGCGGTGACGGCGGGAACCTTCGTGCTCCCCGCCGGCGTGGTCGAGGACATGTACGCGCCGAGCATCCACGCGCGCACAACGATGGGTTCGGTGACGGTGGCGCAGTAGCGCCGAGAGCGAGCGGAGCGGTTTTCCTCCCCCGTTGTTACGGGGGAGGTGTCGAGCGAAGCGGTCCGTAGCGACAGCGTACGGACGAGGGGGCTGCGGTCCCGTCGGTACGCTGTCGCTTCCGACCCCGTAACAACGGGGGAGGAAAGGAATGGACGTGAAGTCGATCAACTTTCGCTCTCATCTCATCACCGCCGCCTTCGCGCTGTTCGGCGTCGCCTGCGCGGTCGCCACCGCCGATACCGCCAACCCGCCCGACATGACGCGCGCGATCCATGTCTCGCCCGAGGTCGTCGACGGCAAGGGCGTTATGCTGCGCGCCTTTCTCACCGACGACGGCTATTGGCGCATGAAGACGACGGTGCGCGACGTCAGCCCGCGCTATCTCGCCATGCTGATGGCTTACGAAGACAAGCGCTTCTACGACCATGCCGGCGTCGATCCGCTGGCGGTGCTGCGCGCCGGGCTGCAATTCGCAGGCGCTGGGCACATCGTCTCGGGTGGCTCGACCTTGACGATGCAGGTGGCGCGCATCCTGGAGCCGCCCAAATCGCGCGGCATCGCCACCAAGCTGTTCCAGATGATGCGCGCGCTGCAGCTCGAGGAGCGCTATTCGAAGGACGAAATTCTCTCCTTCTATCTCACCCTGGCGCCGTTCGGCGGCAACCTCGAAGGCGTGCGCGCCGCTTCGCTGTCCTATTTCGGCAAGCAGCCGTCGCAGCTCGATCTTTCCGAGGCGGCGCTGCTGGTGGCGCTGCCGCAATCGCCGGTCAAGCAGCGGCCCGACCGCCACGCCATCCGCGCCGCCAAGGGCCGCGACAAGGTGCTGGCGCGCATGGTCAGCGAAGGCGTCGTGACCCAAGGCGACGCCGACATTGCGCGGCGCGAAGGCGTGCCGTTCGCGCGCCAGGCGATGCCGCTGATGGCGCCGCATCTCGCCATGCGCCTCAAGCAACGCACGCACGACACGCGCATCGTCACCACGATCGACGCCGACGTGCAGGGCGCGATCGAGCGCCTGGCGGCGCAGGAGCAGCCTTATTTCGGCGACGGCACGGCGCTCTCCATCGTCGTGGTCGAGAACCGCACCCGCAACGTGCTGGCCTATCTGGGTGGCGTGAACTACTGGGGACCGTCGGGCCAGGTCGACCTGGCGCAACGCTCGCGCTCGCCGGGCTCGGCGCTCAAGCCCTTCATCTACGGCCTCGCCTTCGACACGCTGATCCTGCATCCCGCTTCGATCATGACCGACGCGCCGACCATGTTCGGCGACTACGCGCCCAAGGATTTCGAAGGCACGTTCCAGGGCGCGATCTCGGCGCGCGACGCGCTGCGCATGTCGCTCAACATCCCGGCGGTGATGGCGCTCGACCGCGTCGGGCCGCTCGCGTTCACGCTGACCTTGCAGAACGCCGGCGCGCGCCTCGCCTTTCCGGCGGGTGGCGAGGCGCCGAGCCTGCCGGTGGCGCTGGGCGGTCTCGGCATCAGCCTGGCCGACATCACCATGCTCTATGCCGGCATCGCCAATGGCGGTACGGCGCGGCCGCTGCGCTATGTCCAAGGCACGCCGGACGGTGCCGAGCACCGCCTGTTCGGGCCGGTGGCGGCGTTCTACCTCAAGCAGATCCTGCGCGGCGTCGCGCTGCCCGACGGCTGGGCGATGGGGCAGGGGCTGGCGCGGGCCCGCGCTGTCGCGTTCAAGACCGGTACCTCCTACGGCTATCGCGACGCCTGGTCGGTCGGCTTCTCCAACGACTATACAGTCGGCGTCTGGGTCGGGCGCGCCGACGGCAGCCCGCGCGCCGGCCATGTCGGGCGCGAATCGGCGGCGCCGATCCTGCTCAAGGCGTTCGAGTTGCTGCCGCCCGACATGCATTCCGACGGGCCGCCGCCGGCGGGCGCGATCCTGACCAACGCCAACGACGCGCTGCCGCCCTCGATGCGCCTGTTCCGCCGCGAGACCGCGCCGGCGCCGCCGAAGGAGACGATCGTGCCGCCGCCGACCATCGCGTTCCCGCCCAACGGTACGGTGGTGCCGCTGCCTGGCGGCACCGCGAAGGAGCGCACCATCGTGCTCAAGGCCGACGGCGGCAAGGCGCCGCTGACCTGGCTGGTCAACGGCCAGCTCCTGGGCAATTTCGACCGCTTCCAGCCGGTGCTCTACACGCCGGACGGCGAAGGCCTGGCGCGTATCACCGTGGTCGACGCGCAAGGCCGCAGCGATACCTCGCAGGTACGTTTCAAGAAGCCGAAACCGGGTTAGCGCGCCCATACGAAAGGTGGGTGCAACGCAGCCTTGCGTATGGGCCGCCTTGACGCGGCGGGCCGGTTGGGCTGGGTAGAACCACCATGCCTGACAAAGACCCCGATTTTCAGCCTTCCCGCGACGTCGTGCAGATCACCACCCGCGCCGAGCGGCGGCGCGCCTTCGCCATCCTGTTCGTCAGCCTGTTGTGCATGGGCGCCGGCCAGACCGTGCTGTTCAACATCCTGCCGCCGCTGTCGCGCCAGCTGGGGCTCTCCGAGATCAAGACGACGACCGTATTCGCCGTGTCGGCGCTGATCTGGGTGATCACCGCGACCTATTGGGGCAAGAAAAGCGATCATTGGGGCCGCAAGCCGGTGATGCTGCTGGGTCTGCTCTCCTTCGCCGCGTCCTTCGCGCTGTTCGCGACCGTGATGCTGGGCGGGTTGCAGCATTGGCTGCCCGCCATTGCGATCTTCCCGCTGATGATCCTCACCCGCTCGCTCTACGGCATGCTGGGCTCGGGGACGCAGCCGGCAAGCCAGGCCTATGTCGCCGACCGCACCACGTCGCAGGAGCGCATGCAAGGCGTCGCCACCGTCGGCTCGGCCTTCGGCCTGGGCACCGTCGCGGGGCCTGCCATTGCCAGCCTGTTCACGCCGTTCGGCTTGCTGGTGCCGTTCTATTTCATCTCGGTGCTGGCGCTGGTGAGCGCCGCGACGATCTGGTTCCTCTTGCCCGAGCGCACGCCGCCCAAGGCGCGGGCGCCGGACAGCGTGTCGCTCAAATGGCACGACCGCCGCGTGCTGCCCTTCGTGATCTTCGCCATCGGGCTTTCCACTGCCAGCACCGTGCCGATCCAGACCATGGGCTTCTTCTTCATGGACGTGCTGCACGTCGCGCCGGAGCACAGCGCGCAGTACAACATGGTCGGCCAGCTCGCGACCTCGCTGGCGGCGCTGTTCGCGCAGCTGGTGGTGGTTCAGTACGTGCGCATCTCGTCGCGGACGCTGACCAATTGGGGGCTCGGCACCGCGCTGGCGTCCTGCGTCGCCTTCCTGCTGTTCGGCAACTTCTTCATTCTCGTGATCGGCCTTGCGCTTTCCGGTCTCGGCTTCGGCATGGCGCGGCCTGGTTTCACCACCGGAGCCTCGCTGTCGGTGGCGCCGCATGAGCAGGGCGCGGTCGCCGGCGTGATCGGCGGCGCCAGCGCCATGGGCTTCATCGCCGGACCCTTGATCGGCTGGATGTACGAATGGTCGCCTTACGTGCCATATCTCTTCGCCAGCGTGCTGCTGGTGGGCCTGTTCGTCTATCAGTGGCTGTCGCCGGCCTTGCGCAATGCCGGGATCATCCCGCCCGACATTGAGATCGTCGAAGAAGACATCGAAACGCCGGTGGCGAACGCCTAAAGACCCTTCTGCTTCACGTCCACCAACACCGCCGCCAGCACCGCCATGGTCGGGAAGCCATCGGCCGGGAGGTTGTGCGCCTTCTGGTAGAGCCGAAGCGCGGCGCGCACGCCGCGGCCGAGGACGCCGTCGATCTTGCCCGGATCGAAGCCGAGCTTCTGAAGCGCCGTCTGCAGCGCGATGCGTTCGTCATGCGACAGCGGCTGCTCGTCGCGCGGCCAGCTCGCGATCACGCCGGGGCGGCCGGCGATCATGTCGGCGAGCGTGCACACCGCCAGCGCGTAGGAGATGGCGTTGTTGTATTTCAGGATGACCTTGAAATTGGCGAAGGTCAGGAAGGCGGGGCCGTGCCGGCCCGCGGGCACGATGATCGCGCCGCTCTCGCTGTTCGGCGGCAGCGCCGTGCCGGCCATGGTGCGGACGCCGGCCTTGTTCCAGTCGTCAACCGATTTGAGCGTGTCGCCATTGGCGTCTTCGTAGGCGAAGCCGTCGGGCAGGTGGACCTCGTAGCCCCAGACATGGCCGCGCAGCCAGCCGTCGCTCGCGATCTCCGCCGCTTCCGAAGCGAGCGCATCCGCCGACGAGTGCCACAGGTCGCGCTTGCCGTCGCCGTCGCCGTCGACCGCGCTTTTCAGGAAGGTCGAAGGCAGCATCTGGCCTTGCCCGAAGGCGCCGGCCCAGGAGGCCGGGGTCTGTTTGGGATCCAGGCCCTCCTGCTGCACCATCTTCAGCGCCGCCAGCAATTCCGACTTGCCGAAATCGGTGCGCTCGCCGTCATAGGCCAGCGTCGCCAGCGCCTCGAAGATGTTGAAGCCGCCGACTTCGGCGCCATAGTCGGTCTCGTTGCCCCAGATCGAAACCAGGATTTCGCGCGGCACGCCGTACTTGGTTTCAGCCGCCGTGAGCGCCGTCAGCTGTTCGGCCATGTGGCGCTGGCCGTCGCTGACGCGCCGCGGCGAAGCGGCGGTGTCGAGATAGGTCCACACCGGCTTGACGAATTCGGGCTGCGACAGGTTGAGCGCCTCAATCTTGGCGTTGTGGTTGATCCCGGTCATCGCCGCGTCATAGGTCGCGGGCGTGATCCCGGCGGCCAGGGCGACGGCGCGGAAATCCTTCACGAACTGGGCGAATTTGATGTCCTGCGGCGACGGCTTGGGCTTGTGGTGGTGCTTGAGGTGCCGGGCCTGGCCGGGCTCGACTGTGGCACCGGCCGCAGTCAGCGCCAGAAGGACCGCCAAACCTGTCCTGATCCAAAGTTGCATGACCGGCTGTCCCGCCCATCAGCCCCAAATCGGGCCTACCGCCACCATTAGCACGCCCCAACCGGGCCGGAATATGGCGGAAATCAAGGATTTACAGGCGGTTGACACGCCTGGACCGCCCGCATAGTTTCCGCGCCTCTTTCGAGGGCCTTGAGGCCCATTTTAGGGCCTAAGCCGATGAAAGTTCGCAATTCGCTCCGCTCGCTCAAGAAGCGCGACAAGGACTGCCGCGTCGTCCGCCGCAAGGGCCGCGTCTACGTCATCAACAAGAAGAACCCGCGCTTCAAGGCGCGTCAGGGCTAAGCCCGCGCCGTGCTAGCGTTCGCGCGTTCCTGAACCGGAAACCGCGCGTGGATCTTGCCCCTCCCGATCCCGACATCGTCGCGCATGGCGAAGACATCGCCGCCGCGCTGCGTGTGCTCGTGCCCGATGGCGTGGTCAGCGATGCCGCGGGCCTTGCCGCGTTCGACGGCGACGCGCTGACCGCCTATCGCCAGAAGCCGCTGGTGACCGTTCTGCCGCGCGACGCCAGCGAGGTCGCCGCCGTGTTGCGCTACGCGTCCGAGCACGGCGTGCCGGTGGTGCCGCGCGGCGCGGGCACCTCGCTGTCGGGCGGAGCGCTGCCGCGCGCCGACGGCATTCTTTTGAGCATGACGCGGATGAGCCGCATCCTGGAGATCGACTACGACAATCGTTGCGTCGTGGCGCAGCCGGGCGCGACCAATCTGTCCATCACCCGTGCCGTCGAGGGACGCGGCTTCTACTATGGGCCCGATCCGTCGAGCCAGATCGCCTGCACCATCGGCGGCAATGTCGCGGAGAATTCCGGCGGCTTGCATTGCCTGAAATACGGCCTCACCACGAATAATCTTCTCGGCGTCGAGATCGTGCTGATCGACGGCACGCGGCTGCGCCTCGGCGGCAAGGCGCTCGCGCCGCGCGGCCTCGACCTGCTCGGCATCGTCACCGGTTCCGAAGGCCTGCTCGGCGTCGTGGTCGAGGCGACCTTGCGCATCCTGCCCAAGCCGCCGGCGACGCGGACGCTTCTTGCCGCCTTCACCTCCGTTCCAGCGGCGGGCCAATGCGTCGCCGACATCATCGCGGCCGGGATCGTTCCGGCGGCGATGGAGTTCATGGACCGCCGCTGCATCCAGGCGGTCGAGGCCCATTCGGCGCCCGGCTATCCCACCGAGGCCGAGGGCGTGCTGATCGTCGATGCCGACGGCATCGCGTCCGAAGTCGATCACGCCACCGCCCGCATCGCCGAGATCGCGCGCGCCAACGGGGCGCAGGTGCGCGAGGCGCGCGACGAGGCCGAGCGTGCCAAATTGTGGTCGGGGCGCAAGGCGGCGTTCCCGGCGATGGGGCGGCTGGCGCCCGACATGCTGTGCATGGACGGCACGATCCCGCGCCGCGCCCTGCCGCAGGTGCTGGCGCGGATGGCGCAGATGTCGGAAGAGTACAAGCTTGGTTTCTGCAACGTGTTCCATGCCGGCGACGGCAATTTGCATCCGCTTATCATCTTCGACTGCATGAAGCCCGGTGAGCTCGACCGCGCCGAGGCGTTCGGTGCCGCGATCCTGCGGCTGTGTGTCGAAGTCGGCGGCGTGCTCACCGGCGAGCATGGCGTCGGGGTCGAGAAGCGCGACCTGATGCCCGACATGTTTTCCGAGGCCGATCTCGCCCAGCAGCAGCGCCTCAAATGCGCCTTCGACGGCGCCGGCCTGCTCAATCCCGGCAAGGTGTTTCCGAGCCTGTCGGCCTGCGTCGAAGGCGGACATATGCACGTCAAGGACGGGCGCGTGCCCTATCCCAACCTGCCGCGCTTCTGACATGACGCCGATGTGCTCTCCTAAATTCCTGGATTGTCATGGCCCGTCCGTACGCTGTCGCTACGGACTGCGGACCATGACAGGGTGGGAGTGACATGCCCACGCACATCGCCAGCAACGAAAGCGAGATCGTCGAGGCGGTGAAGACGGCGCGCGAATGGAAATCGCCGCTGGAGATCGTCGCCGGCGGCAGCAAGCGCGCCTTCGGCCGCGCCGTCGTCACCATGGGGTCGGTGCTCGACGTTTCGGGTCTCAGCGGCATCCTTTCGTACGAGCCCGAAGAGCTGATCCTCACCGCCGCGCCGGGGACCCCGGTGGCTGAGATCGAGGCAGCGCTGGCGGAAAAGGGGCAACGTCTCGGCTTCGATCCGCCCGATTGGGGGCCGCTGCTGGGCGAGCCCGGCGGGCTTGGCACGATCGGCGGCGCGATCTGCTGCGACGCCAACGGTCCGGCGCGGGTGCGCTGCGGCGCGGTGCGCGACCATCTGCTGGGCTTTCGCGGCGTCAACGGCTTCGGCGAAGCCTTCAAGGCCGGCGGCAAGGTGGTCAAGAACGTCACCGGCTTCGACATCCCCAAGCTGGTCTGCGGCGCCTTCGGCACGCTGGGCGTGCTGACGGAAGTGACGCTGCGCGTCTTTCCCAAGCCGCCGCTCTCCACCACGCTGATGGTGCGTGGCCTGAGCAGCGAAGACGGCTTGGCGCTGCTGCGCAAAGTGTGGTCGTCGCCGCTCGACGCCACCGGGCTGGCGTTCTCCAGAGGCAACGCGCTGATCCGTCTCGAAGGCGAGAAGGAGCCGCTGGCCGATAAATGCGCGCTGGCGCGTTCGCTGATCGGTGGGCACGACGTCGAAGAGGTCGAGCAAGGCGAGATCGTGTTCCGCGCCATCGGCAGCGGCGAGGTGTTCATCGACGAGCCCTATGACGTGTGGCGCGCTTTCGTTCCGCCCGCCGCGGCTGCGGCGGTTGCCGCTGAGATCGACTCGCCGCTGTGGCTGGCGGACTGGGCCGGCGGCTTGTTGTGGATCGCGGCGCTGCCGGGCAGCAACGCGATTCGCGACGTGGTCAACAAGGCCGGCGGTCATGCCGTTCTCCTGCGGGCTTCGGAAGAAACCCGCGAAAGCATCCCGGTGTTCGAGCCGGAAGATGCGGCGCGCGCGGCGCTGACGCGTAGCGTGAAAGCGGCGTTCGATCCGCTCGGGCTGTTCAATCCCGGCCGGATGTGGGACGGGCACTAGATGCGCACCGCGTTCACACCCACGCAACTCACCGATCCGCATCTCGCGGAAGCCGAGAAGAACCTGCGCGCCTGCGTCCATTGCGGCATCTGCACCGCGACCTGCCCGACTTACGTCCTGCTCGGCGACGAGCGCGACGGGCCGCGCGGGCGCATCGTGCTGATGCAGAACATGCTGGAGAAGGGCGGCGCCCCCGATCCGGAAACCGTGCTGCATGTCGACCGCTGCCTGTCGTGCCTCGCCTGCCGCACCGCCTGCCCGTCGAGCGTCGACTATGCGCGGCTGGTGGACGAGGCGCGCACCCATATCCAGACCACCTATCGCCGGCCCCTGGCCGACAAGCTGTTCCGCTGGCTGCTCGCCACCGTGATGCCGCGGCCGGGGCTGACGCGGCTGGGACTGTTCCTGGCGCGGCTGTTCGCCCCGATGCTGTTTCTCCTGCCCGGACGGCTCGGTGCGATGGTGCAGCTGGGTGCCCAGGCGCGGTTCCAGCCGGCGGCGGCGCCGTCGCGGCCGATCGTGCCCAATGCCAGGCGCGTCGCGCTGATGCCCGGCTGCGTCCAGGCGGCGCTGGCGCCCGACATCGACGCGGCGGTGACGCGGGTGCTGGCGCGGCGCGGCATCGAGCTGGCGGCGCTGGAAGGCGCCGGCTGCTGCGGCTCGCTGCTGCATCATCTGGGGCGCAGCGAGGACGCCAAGAACTGGGCCCGCCGCGCCATCGAAGCCTTCGAGCGCGACGCGTTCGAAGCGGTGCTGATCACCGCGACCGGCTGTTCCGCCCATACCAAGGATCTGGCGCATCTGTTCCTCGACGATCCCTTGTGGTTGCCGCGCGCGCGGGCTTTCGCCGCGGCGTCGCGCGATTTCCTCGATCTGGCGACGCCCGGCGCGCCGGCGCCGCCGCGTTCGCTGCGTGTCGCCTGGCATGCCGCCTGTTCGCTGCAGAACGGACTGAAGATAATCGGCAAGGCGGAAGCGCTGCTCGCCGCCGCCGGATTCGACGTGGTGGCGATTCCGGAAAGCCATCTGTGCTGCGGTTCCGCCGGAACCTATTCGTTGCTGCAGCCCGACATCGCCGGACAGCTGCGCCAGCGCAAGCTCGACAACATCGCCGCAGTCGAGCCCGACATCGTCGCGAGCAGCAATTTTCCCTGTCTCAACCATCTTTCCGGCCCCGATGCGCCGCCTTTCGTCCATCTGGCCGAGCTGATCGACTGGGCCGAAGGTGGGCCAGTGCCGGTGGCGCTGGCCGAGCGCGCGGGGTAAAATCACGCCATGCGCTTCGCCGTGTTCCTGTTCGCTCTCCTGCTGCCCGTCGCCGCGCTTGCGGCGGTGCCGGCCAAGCCGCCGCTCGAAACGTTGTTCGACCAGCTCAAAGCCGCGCAGTCGCCGGAAGACGCCAAGCCGATCGAGGAGAAGATCGGTGGCATCTTTCTCACCTCCGGCAGCCCGAGTGTCTCGCTGCTGATGTCGCGCGCCGCGGCGGCGCAGACGGCGGGCGACAACGACACCGCCAAGAAGATTCTCGAAGCGGTCACCGACGTCGCGCCCGGCTATGCCGAAGGCTGGCACGCCCGCGCCAATCTGCAGCGCGCCACCGGCGACGATTCGGGCGCGCTGGCGTCGCTGGAGCGCGTCATTCTGCTCAACCCGCGCCAGTTCGCGGCGATGTACGAGCTGGGCAGCATGCTCGAAGATTACGGCAACAAGGCGGGGGCGCTGAAGCTGTACCTGAAGGCGCTGGAGCTCGATCCCCAGCTCGAAGGCGCGCGCAAGCATGTCGACGCCCTGACGCGCGATGTGAAGGGCCAGGACATTTAGGGCAGGTCGCTTCCAAGTTGAGGTATCCCTTGGTGTCATGGCCCGCAAAGCGGGCCATCCAGTTTGTGCGCTAGCGCTTTCGACAATAGTGGCCGTGTCACCTGGATGGCCCGCTTTTGCGGGCCATGACAATCGAGGTTTGCGATTCCAACAGATCGCAACAAACTCTGGCGCTTTCGTTTTTCGAGGGTCATTTCAGACAGACTCCATGCGCGGGGTGAATCGCGATTTTTCAAATCGCGATGGCGATCCGGTCCGGCCGCAGCTGTGGGGATATGGCTGAATTGGTGCTTGGACCGACTCGGTTCAAGGGGTGCCGGAAAATTATTCCGTACACGCTCTATCCGCACTGAAATTCGCAAAAGGCCGCGCAAGCCGCGGAAATTTTCCCGCGAGTTTGTGGATACAAATGCGATGTGCAGTGCAGCGACGATATTTTGTTGCCGCGCGAAAATAATTTTCTGTCGCGGCTATCCCGTCTTCGGGCCCACGAAGGCGACGCGCAGCAGGTTGGTCGAGCCGGGGGTGCCGAGCGGGACGCCGGCCGTCACCACGACGCGGTCGCCGGCGCGCAGAGGCTCTTGTTCGAACTTGATCCCCGCTCGAAGGCGCGCGCGCGGATGTCGACACCCCGACACGTGATATTGGAAGGGCGGCATTTTGTTCGAGGTGACGCGGCGATCTTGCGCAAATCGATGTTATTAGAGAAGAATTAGATCGCGTTGATATCAATATTGAAAACTGTATATTGAGTACAAGTCTATATTCTTGGGGATATCGACAATGAAAATACAAGCTGTCGCGATTGCCATTGCTGTGTCGGCAACAGTGCTAGCGATCGGCGACACCTTTCCACTTGGAGGTTTTGGTCGCTCCAACCCTTCCGTCGGTTCCCCCTTTTTTTCGAAAGCTTCAGCATCCGGAACCTGGCTTCGCGGTCGTTGCCACAGCAAGATTACCGGGACGGATCTCGGATTCGTTTATGGCGATAGCGAAGCAAAACTCGTTGCAAACTGTGGCAGGATTGCCATCGACCCGATTGTCGACAATGTTCAAGCTGTCACCAAGCCGGAATCTGGAATGATTCCTTCGGACATATATTGCTCAGGAGACCTTCCGCCGCCGCCATCGGGTGACGCCAACAATGATCCGTTGGCAGGACCGATAACAACCGTCGAAGGGTTGCTGACGGGGCAGGCGTGCGTGACGGGATATGGACGGCACAAAAAAGCGAAAAAGTTGTATTGCACCATGTATGATCCAGCCCACAGTCCGGATACATCGGCGTGCAATAATGACGTGTCGACCAACAACACATGTCTCAACACGGCGTTCGTCGAGATGACCATGGTCCATGGCCCATCGGATGCCAAAGACGATTGGGGATATTGTTGGCGGTTCAACAGTGAAGACGTCGGCCACCGGCGCGATTTTCGGCTCCAAGCCGACTTCTGACGAGCTCAAATGAATGCGCGCTGAGGTTTGTCAATGCGGCAGTTGAAGTGCGACGCCAATAGCGTCAACTGCTCTTCGGCCCTACGAACGCCACCCTGAGCAGGTTGGTCGAGCCGGGAGTTCCCAAGGGCACGCCGGCCGTCACCACGACTCGGTCGCCGGCGCGGGCGAAGCCTTCCTGCCAGGCGATGCGGGCGGCGCGGTCGACGACGTCGTCGAGATCGTGGGCGTCTTCCGTCGTCACGCAGTGCAGGCCCCAGCCGAGCGCCAGCTTGCGCGCGGTCTGGACCAGCGGCGTCAGCACCACGATCGGCGCCTCAGGCCGCTCGCGCGCGGCGCGCAGGCCGGTGGAGCCGGACTTGGTCCAGCACACCACCGCCTTGGCGTGCACCGTGTGGGTCACCTGGTGCACCGCCGCCATGATCGCGTCGGCGGTGGTTTCCTCCGGCGCGTTGCGCTGCGATTCCAGGATCGAGAGATAGAGCGGATCGTTCTCCACCGATTGCGCGATGCGGTCCATCATCTGCACCGCTTCTATTGGATGCGCGCCGGACGCGGTCTCGGCCGACAGCATCACGGCGTCGGCGCCTTCGAACACCGCGGTGGCGACGTCGCTGACCTCGGCACGGGTCGGGACCGAGGCGGCGATCATCGACTCCAGCATCTGGGTCGCGACCACGACGGGCTTGCCGGCCTTGCGCGCGGCGCGGACGATCTGCTTCTGCCGCCCCGGCACCGCCTCCAGCGGCAGCTCGACGCCGAGATCGCCGCGCGCCACCATCAGCGCGTCCGCCATCTCCAGAATGTCGGCGAGGCCTTCCAGCGCCTTGGGCTTTTCGATCTTGGCCAGCACCGCGGCGCGGCCGGCGACGATCTTCTTCAGCTCGGCGACATCGTCCAGCCGCTGCACGAAGGAGAGCGCGATCCAGTCGACGCCGAGGTTCAACGCCGCGTCGAGATCGCTGCGGTCCTTGGGCGTCATCGCCGGGATCGGCAGCAGCGTGTCAGGCAGGTTGACGCCCTTGCGGTCCTTGATCTCGCCGCCGACCACCACCATCGCCTCGGCGTAGTAGTCCTTCACCGTCAGCAGCCTGAGGCGAATCTTGCCGTCGTCGATCAGCAGCGTGTGGCGCATCTTCATCGCGGCGAAGACTTCGGGATGCGGGATCGGGATGTCGTTCGGATCGTCGGCCGTAACCTTGCGCACCAGGCGGACCTGCTCGCCGTCTTTCAGAATGCGCGCGCCGCCGGGCAGGGTGCCGAGGCGGATTTTGGGGCCCTGCAGGTCGACCAGGATGCCGATCGGGCGGCCGACATCGGCCTCCACCATCCGCACCGTGCGGTGCAGTTCGCCCAGCGCGACATGACTGGTGTGGCTCATATTGATGCGGAAAACGTCGACGCCGGCGTCGAACAGCTCGCGGATGCGCGGCTGGGTGGCGGTGGCCGGTCCCAGCGTGGCGACGATCTTGGTCTTGCGGCGGCGTCTCATGTCGGTCCGTCAGTCGGAAAGCGATTGGGTGAAGTCGAGCTTGTTGCCGGTGTCGATCTCGAAGAAGCCGCGGCGGTCGAAGCCCCGTTCGGTGCAGGCGCCGCGCCCGACGATCGCGAATTGCTCGCCCGTTCCGACGCAGAAGCTCTTGCCGCCGTCCCAGGTGCCGACCGCCCCGTCCGATGCGTAGAGGTAGTAATAGCGCGCGACGAGCTTTCCGGCGACGACGGTGGCGCATTTTTTCGCCGGCACGCGCCACCAGCCTTCGCTCATCCAGCGCGTGCCGTTGAAGCGCCCGACCGCCGCGCGGACGTCGCGGGTGCCCTTGTTGCAGACGTTCAACCCCGCCTGGGCGGGTCCGGCGAGGGCAACGAGGAAGATGAGGGCGAGGGCGATTCGCATGATTTGGTCATTTTTTGGCCTACCGCTTCGCTGCTTGAGGCCAGTGGAAGGAGTGACCCGGTGTCGCGCATGGCGCTCGTGCTGTCAACGCGCTTGCCGCGGCGAGGAGAGGGCACAATTATCGCGGTAATATGACCGAACCCAGCCATGAACGCATCGAACCGACGGCGGCCGGGCCGCTGCTGTTCCTGTGCGACCATGCTTCCAATGCGCTACCGGCGGCCTATGGCACGCTGGGGCTGGCGCCCGAGCTGTTCGCGACCCACATCGCCGCCGATATCGGGGCGGCTGAGGTTACGCGCGCGCTGGCGGGCGCGTTCGGCGCCGGCGCCATCCTGGGAGTGTGGTCGCGGCTGCTGATCGACCTCAACCGCGGCGAGGACGATCCGACCCTGGTGATGCAGCTGTCAGACGGCAGCCTGATCCCCGGCAATGCGCGGATTGCCGCCGCCGACATCGCCTGGCGGACCGCCCAGTATCACGCGCCCTATCATGCCGCCATCGCGGACGCGATCGCGGCTCTGTGCGCCGCCGGCACGGTGCCGGTGCTGGTGTCGATGCACAGTTTCACGCCGGTGTGGAAGGGCGTGCGGCGGCCTTGGGAGATCGGCATCCTGTGGGACCGCGATGGCAGGCTGGCCAAACCGCTGATCGACGCATTCGCCCGCGCCGGTTTCGTGGTCGGCGACAACGAGCCCTATGACGGCGAATTGGAGAACGATTGCCTCTATCGCCACGGCACGATGCTGGGCCTGCCGCATGTGCTGATCGAGATGCGGCAGGATCTGATCGCCGACGCCGCATCGGCGCGCGCCTTCGCCGCACGCATCAAGCCGATCCTGGAACGCGCGCTGGCGGCGATGGGGCCGCCGGCGGTACACTTTACCCGGCCCCTGGCCGTGACTGGTCGGCCTTCGGCCTCGGTTACCCGCCCCCTGGGCCTGAACGGAAACAACGCCATGGACGAACGCAGCCGCGAGCAGCTCGAAGCCGCCGTGTTCCGCCGCCTGGTCGCGCATCTGCGTGGGCGGACGGACGTGCAGAACATCGACCTGATGAACCTGGCGGGCTTCTGCCGCAACTGCCTGGGCGACTGGTATCACGAAGCCGCCGCCGAGAGCGGCGTCGCCATCGAGAAGGACGCGGCGCGGGAGCTGGTCTACGGCATGCCGCCGGCGGAGTGGAAAAAGCGCTACCAGAAGGACGCGAGCGCGGAACAGCAGGCGGCGTTCGCGAAGGCGCAGAAGACTCACAGCTAAAGTGGGCCGCGCGGTTGCCGGTCCGACAGCACGCCGGTAGTTTCCGGCCTCGCCGTCATCCTTCGAGGCTCGCCTTCTGCTCGCACCTCAGGATGACGTTTTCGATATCGTCACCCTGAGGTGGCCGCGAAGCGGCCCTCGAAGGGTGACCGGGAGCACCCAATGGCCAAGTCCGGCTTCGCGAAAGAGCATCTGCGGTCCTTCATCGAGCGCATCGAGCGGCTCGAAGAGGAGAAGAAGGCGCTGGCCGACGACATCCGCGAGGTCTATTCCGAGGCCAAGGGCACCGGCTTCGACACCAAGGTGATGCGGCAGGTGATCCGCCTGCGCAAAATGGAAAGCGCCGACCGCCAGGAGCAGGAAGCGATGCTCGATCTGTATCTCGGCGCGCTGGGGATGCGGCACTAGCCGGCGGCGTGCTGCGCCGCTTCGTCCTTGGCGTCGGCGGCGGGCATTTCGCCTTCCGCCGGCTCCAGGCCGAGCTCCTTGAGCTTACGGTACAGCGTCGAGCGGCCGATGCCGAGGCGTCTGGCGACTTCCGACATGTGACCGTCATAGCGGCCGATCGCCATGCGTATGACTTCGGACTCGATGTCTTCGAGCTTGCGCATGTGGCCGGACGCGTCGGTGCCGGCCAGCGCGTAAGGCGAGGCATGCGCCGGCGCCGCGGTGACAGGGCCAAGGCCCTGATGCGGCGTCGAGACCGGCGCGGCGATGGCGGGCGCGGCCTGGCTGCGGGCGCGGGCTTCGACGCCGAGCGCGGCGGCGATCTGCGGGAAGTCGACGACGTCCAGTAGCGTGCCGTCGCACAGGACCACGGCGCGGAAGATCGTGTTCTCGAGCTGACGCACATTGCCCGGCCAGTTGAACTTCTCCAGCAGCGCGGCGGCGTCGGGCGTCAGGCCGGCGACCGGCTTGTTCTCCTCGGCGGCGAAGCGGGTGACGAAGTGGCGGGCGAGCGCCGGGATGTCGTCGCGGCGGTCGCGCAAGGACGGCACGAAGATCGGGAAGACGTTGAGGCGGTAGAACAGGTCTTCGCGGAACTGGCCGTCGCGCGACAGGGCCGCCAGATCGCGGTTGGTCGCCGAGATGATGCGGACGTCGACCTTGACCGGGCGCTTGGAGCCGACCGGATCGACTTCGCCTTCCTGCAAGGCGCGCAGCAGCTTGACCTGCATGTCGAGGCGCAACTCGCCGATCTCGTCGAGGAACAGCGTGCCGCCATCGGCTTCCTGGAACTTGCCCAGATGCTTGTCGTTGGCGCCGGTGAACGAACCCTTCTCGTGGCCGAACAGGATCGACTCGATCAGGTTCTCCGGGATGGCGCCGCAATTGACGGTGATGAAGGGCTTGCCGGCGCGGTCGGACGAGCCCTGGATGGCGCGCGCGATCAGCTCCTTGCCGGCGCCGCTTTCGCCTTCGATCAGGATCGGGATGTTGGACTGCGCCGCGCGGGTGCCGAGCCTGAAGACCTGCTTCATCTCGGCGGAGGTGGCGACGAGGTCCTCGAAGGTCAGGCGGTTCTCGGTCTTCTTCTTGAGCTGCTTCACTTCGCCCGACAGCGTGCCGATCTTGAGCTGGTTGCGGATCGAGATCGCGATGCGTTCGGGGCTGGCGGGCTTGACCAGGAAATCATTGGCGCCGGCGCGCATCGCCTCGACGGCGGAATCGATGCCGCCCTTGGCGGTCAGCACGATGACCGGAATGTCGGGGTTGGAGGGACGCAGCTTGGCGAGCACCTCGATGCCGCCCATGTCGGGCATCACGAGATCGAGCAGCATCAGCGCGAACTGTTCGCCCTTGGGCCCGTTCAACAGTTCGAGCGCCGGCGCGCCGCCGGGCGCGGTGACGACATGCATGCCCGAGCGCGAGATCGCAGCTTCCAGCAGCCGGCGCTGGACCGGATCGTCGTCGACAACAAGAATCGTCTGCGCCATTTGCGGTGCCCCGAAATTGAACAGGTGCGGATCATGGCTGGAAGCGGTAAATGCCGCGTTTAATCCTGTCTTTTCCCGGGACAATTGCTTTACGCTTAACAAGTGGTGAACGGGCGTGGCGATGAGCGGTGGTTACACGGATTACTGGGATTTCTTCGCCAAGGACGCGCGGCGCACCGGCAGCGTGCTCTATGCCCGTCTCGCGGCCGGCATCGGCGGCGACGAGGAGTTGAAGGCGCTGGCGGCCAAGGCGCGCGCCGGGCAGCCGCATGCCAATCTGATCCTCGGCGCGGTTCACTTTCTGCTGCTGCGCGGCGCCGACGATCATTTGAAGCGGTTCTATCCGTCGGTCGGCGGCACGGTGGCGGCGGAGGGTGAAGACCCGTTCCCGGATTTCAAGGCATTCGTCAGCGAGCATCGCGCCGAGATCGAACCGCTGATCCGCACGCGGGTCACCAACACCAACGAGATCGGGCGCAGCGCGCTGCTGCATCCGGCGTTCCGCGTCGTCGGGGCGGAGACGGATGCTCCGCTGTCGCTGATCGAGATCGGGCCGAGCGCCGGGCTCAACCTGATCTGGGACCGTTATGGCGTGCGCTATCGGCGGAACGGCGCGGCGGCCGCGGCGGTGAACGAGAACGCGGCGCTGCTCATCGATTGCGAATTGCGCGGCGAGCGGGTGCCGCCCAGCGGACCGCTGCCGCGGGTCGGCGGCCGTGTCGGGCTGGAGCTCAATCCCGCCGATCTTTCGAATGCCGATGACCGCGATTGGCTGAGAGCCCTGATCTGGCCGGACCAGGTGTCGCGGCTGGAGCGGCTGGACCGCGCCATCGCGCTCTTCGCCCAGGAGAAGCCGGCGATCCGCGCCGGCGATGCACTGGAGCTGTTGCCCGATGCGCTGGCCGCGGTGCCGCGCGAGCATGCCGCGGTGGTCTATCACACCATCGCGGTCTACCAGTTCTCCAAGGACATGCGCGAGGCGCTGGAGAGCATCCTGACGGTCGCGGGGCTGCGCCGGCCGGTATGGCGGGTGTCGTTCGAATTCGACGGCGAGCTCTACGTCCTGTCCGTGATCCGTTACCGCGACGGGACGCGCGAGGAGACGAAGCTGGCGAGTTGTCACCCCCATGGGACGTGGGTTGAATGGTGCGCGTAAACGCGCACGGTGGCTTGAGTGGCTGGCCTAAACGGTCACAATGGGCCCATGAGCGACGACCTGTTCGAATCCGAAACCACCCGTGTGCCGCCGGGGTTCAAGCCGATGAACTGGTCCAGAGGCTTCGGCCGCTCGGTCGGTCCGTTCTACGAGCGCGACGAGGAGGGTGGCGGCTTCACCCGCGCCTTTCAGGTCGGCGAGCATCACGTCAACGGCATGGGCAATTGCCATGGCGGCATGCTGATGGCGTTCGCCGACATGGTGTGGGGCCATGCGATCTCGGCGCGGCGCACGCATCACTGGGTCACCGCGCGCATGGTCACGGACTTCGTCGCGGCGGCCAAGCTCGGCGACTGGGTCGAGGGCAGCAGCGAGATGGTGGGCGAGGAAGACGGCTTCTACACCGTCAAGGGGCGCATCTGGACCGGCGAGCGCACAGTGATGACCGGCACCGGCGTGTTCAAGCTCCTGGGCGCAAGACAGGAGCCGCGCTGATGCCCGCGCCCGAACCCAAGGATTTCAGCTTCCCCGAAATGTCGCAGGAGAAGATGCGCGAGTTCGAGGCGCTGGCGCGCGCGACGCAGGGACCGCTGGCGCCGTTCGACGGCGGGCCGCCGCCGGCGCCCAAATGGTTCGAGGAAACCGTCGCGATCCTACCCGAGAGCAATTTCATCACCGTCGACGGCGCCAAGATCCACTATCTGCGCTGGGGCGACCGCAGCCGGCCCGGCCTGCTGCTGGTGCACGGCAACGCCGCGCATGCCCATTGGTGGGACTTCATCGCCCCCTTCCTCGCCCGCGACTACAACGTCGCCGCCATGGACCTGTCGGGCATGGGCGACAGCGATTGGCGGCCGGGCGGCTATGCCATGGAGACCTTCGCCCGCGAGGAGATCGCGGTGTGCGAGGACGCCGGCATGTTCAAGCTCGACGAGCCGCCGGTGATCGTGGCGCACAGCTTCGGCGGCTTCGTCACCATGCTGACGGGCGGGCTTTACGGCGACCGCCTGGCCGGCGTGGTGATCGTCGATTCGCCGGTCAATCCGCCCGACCGCCCGGGCGGGCCGCCGCGGCGCGAGATCAAGCCGCACCATGTCTATCCGACCCTGGCGGCGGCGTTGGCGCGCTTCCGGCTGATGCCGCCGCAGACGGCGGAGAATCTCTACATCGTCGACTGGGTGGCGCGGCACTCGCTGAAGGAGGTGCCGCTGCCGGAAGGCGGCACCGGCTTCACCTGGAAGTTCGATCCCAGGATCTGGCAGCGCTTCTCGATCGGCGACACCGCCGAGCGGCTGCGCGCCACGCGCTGCCGCATCGCGGTGTTCCGCGGCGAGCATTCGGTGCTGCTGCCGCCGTCGATCGGCGAGTACATGTTCAACCTGCTCGGCCGCTCGGCGCCGATGGTCGAAATCCCCCAGGCCCAGCACCACATCATGCTCGACCAGCCTCTGGCGCTGGTCGCGGCCTTGCGCGCCCTTTTGGCCGACTGGGACCACTCGACGCCGACACGCCGGCCGGCCTAGGCGCTGCGGCCAAGGCCGATTTACCGCAAAAAAGCCCCCAAAACGGCGGCGTTTTGTGCGTTGTGCGGCGCACACCAATTGCTATAGTCCGGCCCGTTTGGCTCATTGATTGGCGCGCAATTCGCATCGCGCTTAGGGGATTTACCATGGCCGCGCACGGCGATTCTCACGGCGACTACAAGCCTGGCTCGATGGACATCAGCGGCCACGTCAAGGCGTGGGCCGGGTTCACGACGTTCGTCAAATGGTCGATCATCGGCATCATCCTGATCATGGGCTTCCTCGCCCTCTTCCGGACCCACGGCTAGGCCCGTGAAGCTCGCCATCCTGAAGGAGCGCCAGGGCGGCGAAAGCCGCGTTGCCGCTTCGCCCGATACCGTCAAGAAGTTCCGGGGCCTGGGCCTCGAGGTGACGGTGGAGGCCGATGCCGGCGCCGCGGCCCGGGTGTCGAACGACGATTTCGCCGCGGCCGGCGCCATCATCGCGCCCGATGCGGCGGCGGCGCTGGCCGGCGCCGACATCGTGCTCGCGGTGCGCGCGCCGGAGCCCGGGGCGATTGCCCAGATGAAGAAGGGCGCGGTACTGGCCGCGCTGCTCGCTCCGTACACGGACAAAGACACGCCGGCCAGGCTGGCGGCGCAGGGCGTCGACGCCTTCGCGATGGAGTTCCTGCCGCGCATCTCCCGCGCCCAGTCGATGGACGTGCTGTCGAGCCAAGCCAATCTCGCCGGCTACAAGGCGGTGATCGACGCCGCCGCCCAGTTCGGCCGCGCCATGCCGATGATGATGACGGCGGCAGGCACCATCGCGCCGGCGCGGGTGCTGGTGATGGGCGTCGGCGTCGCCGGACTGCAAGCGATCGCGACGGCGCGGCGGCTGGGCGCCATCGTCTCGGCGACCGATGTGCGCCCGGCGACCAAGGAGCAGGTGGAATCGCTCGGCGCCACGTTCGTGGCGGTGATGGACGACGAGTTCAAGAACGCCCAGACCGCCGGCGGCTATGCCAAGGAAATGAGCAAAGAGTACCAGACCAAGCAGGCGGAGTTGATCGCGCAGACGATCAGGAAGCAGGACATCGTCATCACCACGGCGCTGATCCCGGGGCGCAAGGCGCCGGTGCTGGTCAGCGAAGACATGGTCAAGACGATGAAGCCGGGTTCGGTGATCGTCGACCTGGCGGCGGAGCAGGGCGGCAATTGCCCGTTGACCTGCGCCGGCGAGGTGGTCGAGCGCCATGGCGTGACGCTGATGGGCTACACCAACCTGCCGGGGCGCCTCGCGGTGGACGCCTCGGCGCTCTACGCCCGCAACCTGTTCAACTTCGTCTCGCTGATCGTCGACAAGAAGACGGGCGCCCTGGCGCTCAACTGGGACGACGAGATCGTCAAGGGCGCCGGGCTGACGCGCGGCGGCGCCGTCGTGCATCCGGCGCTGAAAGGCTAAGCCATGGAACTGGTCGATCCCATCGTCTTCCGCCTGACCATCTTCGTGCTGGCGATCTTCGTCGGCTATTTCGTGGTGTGGTCGGTGACGCCGGCGCTGCACACGCCGCTGATGGCGGTGACCAACGCGATCTCCTCGGTGATCGTGGTCGGGGCGCTGATCGCGGTCGCGGTACCGGTGCTCAATTCCGGCTCGTGGATTTCCAAGGGCCTTGGCTTCGGCGCCCTGGTGCTGGCGAGCGTGAACATCTTCGGCGGCTTCCTCGTTACCGCGCGCATGCTCAGCATGTACAAGAAGAAAGAAAAGAAATGATTTGGCGGGGCGCCTTTGCGCTCGGCGCGATCGCGCTGGCCTGCGCGCCGGCGGCGGCTGCGCTGTCCGGCCCGGCGGGCGGCCCGCTGCATTTCGAGATTCCGCTGGTCGCGCTGGCCCCGACGGTGACGGCGAAGGAGCAGGCGAACAACGGCGACGTGCTGTTCGAGCAGCCTTTGCGCTTTGCCGGCGCGGTGCGGCTCAAGGCCGCTTTCCCCGTTCTCATTCCGGAGACCTTCAAGGGCAAGATCGACATCACCGTTCCGGCCGGCACGATATTCGTGAAGGCCGTCGCGGCCGGCAGCACCTATTACTGCGCGACACGGGTCGGGGTGGCTTACGGCTTCTGGGGCGGGCTCGACATCGGCGTGTGCCTGAGCGATGCGAACGGCGACGGCGTGTTCGACAGCTTCCTGCCGGTCAGCAATTTCACCAGCCGCCTGCGCAGCCCCGCCGAAATGCTACGAGCCGGCGCCGCGGCGTCGCCGGTCAGCGTCGCTTACGAACGGATCGCGGATGCCGACGCCCCGGCGCTCATGCTGCATGTGGTGTTCTACAATGACGGCGGCGGGCTCACCAAATTCGTCTTCCACCAGTTCGCGAGCGTGGCGATGGAGGTCTGCGTTCCCCTGGCGCTGACGATCGACGATGCGGACTATGCGACCGGCGGATCCGGTGCGTGCGACGCGCTCGACTGGCCGTCCAGTTTGCGGCCACGCGACAATTACGATGTGATCGCGCGCCGCTACAGCGTGGCGGCCCGCGCAAGCGAAAGCGAAACCGCGACCTGGGGACCGATTTCGCTGACCTTGAGCGGGCTGGAGGGCAATCGCGTCTCCAGCACGAGCCAGGGCGGGCTGGCGCCGGGTCCGGTGAGCAGCAGCGTTCGGGACATGATGTTCCTGGGAACCGATCTGCGGCACGAATTGACGATCCTGCATATCGAGCCGGCGTCGAAGGAGAGCTTATGAAAGCCGACATCGCGGCCATCGCCTATCTGATCTCGGGCGTGCTGTTCATCCTGGCGCTGCGCGGGCTGTCGTCGCCGGCCTCGTCGCGGGCCGGCAACCGCAACGGCATGATCGGCATGGGCATCGCCATCGTCACGACCTTGTGGGTCGCGGGCGTGACCGATCCGGTGACCTGGGCGCTGGTGATCGGCGGCCTCGCCATCGGTGGCGGCATCGGCGCGGTGATCGCGCGGCGCATCGCGATGACCGACATGCCGCAGCTGGTCGCGGCGTTCCATTCGCTGGTCGGCCTGGCGGCGGTCTTGACTGCCGGCGCGGCGCTCTATTCGCCGGAAGCTTTCGGGATCGGCAGCGAAGGCCACATCCGGATGCAGAGCCTGATCGAGATGAGTCTGGGCGTCGCCATCGGCGCCATCACCTTCGCCGGCTCGCTCATCGCCTTCGCCAAGCTCAACGGCAATATGAGCGGCGCGCCGATCATCCTGCCGGCACGCCATGCACTGAACATCGCGATCTTCGCGGCCATCGTCGGGCTCATCGTCTATTTCACGATGGACCAGCCGGTGTGGGCGTTCTGGGCCATCGCGGTGCTCGCCTTCGTGTTCGGCATCACGCTGATCATCCCGATCGGCGGCGCCGACATGCCGGTCGTGGTCTCGATGCTGAACTCCTATTCGGGCTGGGCGGCGGCCGGCATCGGTTTCACGCTGGAGAATTCGGCGCTGATCATCACCGGGGCGCTGGTGGGCTCGTCGGGCGCGATCCTCTCCTACATCATGTGCAAGGGGATGAACCGCAGCTTCATCTCGGTGATCCTGGGCGGC